>JBJTCW010000107.1:0-1771 GCA_046092065.1 Candidatus Nitrosotenuis sp.
CTGGAAGCATCATAGCAATAGCCTCAGTGGAGATAACCAAAGACGAAAAAATACTGGACAGCTTTCACATCAACTCAGATGGCCTGGTAGGCCACACAAAACAATACTATCGATTCGTGCACAAGATTCCAGAACTAGGCACGACAATTCACTCAGAGCACGAAATTCAGACTCTAACTGAGGTGATTTTCCCATACAAAAACCAGCAAAGAGACGCAATAATTGCCTGGGATAAAACCAAGCAGTACCAGGAGGTAATTGACAAAAAAACAGGCATAGTCTTGTTTGCAAAATTCCAGGACAGAATCAAAAAGACGCAGTGGAGCGCAGAGCTTACAGACACCAACGCCTTTGTAGATGAAATTGAGATTCAATATGAGGGAATGAGAGTTCCTTCCTGGATCAAGAACCCAGTAAAATGGTGGACGGAAGGCAAGATATCTGATTTGGAATATGTCAATAACATCAGTTATCTGATAAAAAATAACATTATGCAAATCTAACCATAAATAGCAAAATTACACCAAAATAATGTGGTAATTTCTTATTCAGAAAGAGTCAGCTGTTCACAAGAAATACTATGGGACTTGCTGCTTGACAAAGCCCAACATCCAGAAAGAACCATAAAACAAGTAACAGAATCCAAAATCCTACAAACATATTCTGATGGATTTTTGCGAGAAATGACTGCGGTTGGCCTCAACATTAAAGAAAGAATAACCATTGACGCAAAAAATCAGGAAATTCGATTTGTCCTAATGGACAATGAAAGCTTTGATGGTTATTTTCTAAACAAAATTGAAAACAAAAACGGAGAGCTGGTTCTGACATACACACAGGACTGGAAACCAAAAAACCCCGAAGTGCAAGATCTTGACTTGCAATTTCTGCCTGTCTTAAAAAACGCAGTACTTGCAATGAAAAAGCTAGCTGAGCAAAGCTAATCTTAGATTAAAAAATACTAAAGAAAAATTTGAAGTTATTTACTGATGGTTGTTTTGGTTGTTGTTTTTTTGATTGGTTTTTTGACCTTCTTGGTATCTTTCTTCTCGGTTTTCTTTTCTTCTTTCACGGTTGATTTTGGAAAATCACAGTTAAAAGCATGACTGGCACTAGCAGAGTTTGCAATCTATTAAAATGGAAAATAATGGAAAATTTTTGGGAAAAACTAGAGACGTCTTTTGATTATATGATGACATAACTATGCAGTTTTGTGCTTTTTTTGATGATCTTCTAATTTAAGACTGACATTACTAGGATTAAACTAGAATAGCCTAATTGCTTCTTGGACCTGTGGATAGTGAGCTGGAACTCGGAATTGCCTTCGTATATTCATTGCCAGGCTTTCACATTTTCTTCGCTCGCCGTGGTTTACCAGTACTCGTCTGAGCTTTGGTCGAAGCTTGTGCACAAATGACATTAGCTGATTGAAATCACTGTGACCTGAAAACCCATCAAGCTTTATCATGGAGCAATTAACGTTGACTACCTCGACTTTGCCTTCCTTACCCATCAGAGAGACCTGCTTGGAGCCATCTAGGACCCTTCTACCTAGTGTGCCGTTGACCTGATACGAAACAAAAATTATCTTGTTTTTGTTTGATGGCGCAATGTTTCTGAAATACTCCAAGACTGGGCCGCCCTCTAGCATGCCAGATGTTGCCAAGATTATGCATGGTGTGTTGTCGCGCAATGGTTCCTCTCGCGCATCTGAATGCTCGATGTTTGTGAAATATTCTGAATTAAATGGATTATCGTCAGTTTCCAGAAT
>JBJTCW010000108.1:0-1264 GCA_046092065.1 Candidatus Nitrosotenuis sp.
AACGAAAAGGAGAACCTGATGTAACAATTAACGGAGCAAAACTCCGAATGTTACAAGGAACCGATGGTGCCTGGTATGCATACTTTGCAGATAGAGTGCAAGCTCAAAAGGCAGATGCAATACCAAGAGCCATGGGTCTAGCTGGTAACAAAACATCACTTGACTTTGGAACATTCTGTAAGAGTGATTCATTCTCAAGTATCCTTTCATTCAGTTCCACAACTGGAATTGCAGTGGCAGGAAACTTTACAGGAAATACCAAAACAAATGGTGCAGGTACCGCAAGTGGTGGAAACAACGGTCAGGATACTCTGACTACCTGTAACTACTTTGCTACAGGTTCGGTAACCAGTACCGAGACACAGAACGTCGTTAGAGAAAATAAAACTCTAAACAGAGGTGTTACTGGCGCAATTGGTAACTTAATTACCTTTTCCGAAAGAGCATCTCAGTTCATTGACCAGGCATGGCCAATCATTCAGCTGTACGATTTCACAACTGGAGGAAACGTTGTCGTTCAGTATAACAAAGGCGGTGGAGTTCAAACAACAACACTAACCTTTGATGATAACAAGAATTCAATTTCAGTTCTTACTGATAGAACCATTTATCCAAGAGGTGCACAGGTACACGTTACAATGAAGGACTTTCAGCTTAACATTGACCCAACTGACGAAGATTCATGGACATTTAGCACAGTAAGCGGCTCCGAAGCAGTCAGATACCAAGTAACTGATGAAAACGGAGTAGCTGGTGAAGGAAGAGCAAATACTGATAACTCCAACCCAAACATCGGCGGTAACTTAACCGCATTGATGTTTAGTGCTGGCTTGTTAACAGTAAACGGAGACGTAGCTTCTACGGGTACTCCAATTCTCCTAATCCAAGATAATGCTGACTCCATCATAACCGGTGGAGGCACATTGGCTGGTGCAAGTTCAGCAGGAGTATCATCTTCTGCAGGAAAACAACCACTGACCTTCGTAGAATCGGGTCCAAATACAGGCACATTTGTAACATTTGACGAATCTGAAGTATCAGCATTAAAGACAACATCAGGCGCAAAGAGAGATTCAACCGCTTCCATAACATACAATGAATTGTCAAAAACAATCAGAGTAGGATTTGGATTTGGTGCATTATCATTTGATAGTGCAACAGTAGGCGCTGAATGGAACTCTGGCGAACCAATAAAAATTTCTTTAACTGATACAGATAACAACAAGAACGGATTATCAGACGAAGACTTGGATGTCTACAACGG
>JBJTCW010000109.1:0-3469 GCA_046092065.1 Candidatus Nitrosotenuis sp.
GTGTGGATGGTCGTCACTCGTGATGAAAATGGCCCAGTCGGTTTGGTTGCAGAAGATGTCGGCGAAGGCAAGTTCAGTGGCTTTTTCTCGACTGAAAATGCAATTGTCAAGTATGCAATAGACATGGCAGCCTATGAGTTAAAAAGCGAAATCGATGTCATGAAGAAAGAATGGACCCAGAGTCCTGGCGGCTATTGATTATACCATATTCTGCTGACTAGAATTTGTAACGAACCTCAGGGCGTAGTTGGTTTTTTAGAGTCATGTCTTAATTGCAACAATACAAAAGCTGAAACGCCCAAGTAAATTCGCTGTGTTAGCTGTGGTAGAGAGAACATGAATCTAGTTTTTCTTTCTATTTTTCCTTTAACTATTGGCATATCAATCAGATTCTACATAATCACAAATGCTCTTAAAAGCACAAGTACGGCAAGCGCCCTTTTCCGGTCTTGCCTCAAAGTCTTCTTCTAGAATAGACTTTGTTGTATTTTCTAGCTTGGCAGTTACTCTATCTAGATTATCAGTTTTTATGATATTTTCTAGCATTTTGCTCTCTTTAAGATACAACAGTGAGGTCTTTTCAGGCAATTTCTTGTAGATATTTTGCACTGCCAATGCATAGACATTCATCTGAGTATCTTCTTTGATACTATTTTTTGTTTCATAAACTCTACCCGTCTTAAAATCAATTACTTGGTATTCCCCAGCAGGCGTTTTCTCTATTCTGTCAATGCTTCCAGTTACAGGGATACCGCCAATTTCAATTTTGAATCTTTTTTCTACATCAATTGGAGTGTTTGGATTAGCAGCACTCCATTGGAGATAAAACTTGACCATTTCTTTTGCCTTGAGAAAATCCTCCTGTTCATTTTTTTGGCTTTTATAGGAATCAGAGCTCCAGTTTTTCTCTAGTATTTCAAAAGCCATTAGTTCTGTTGACTTGATTCCCTCTTTTTCAAATTTGGTCAGATGCTCTGCTACTGCATGAACTGCAGTTCCCAAATTAAAGTAGGTTTTCTCTGGTGTGGGAACTTCAAGGACATGTGCAAATTTGAATTGTAATGGACATTTCAGATACGTTTCAAATTTGGTAGCCGATAGTCGCAGAGTTTCCTTGTTTATGAGCGGAATTTTCTCACCAACTAGTAATGATTCTACGTCTTTGTTGCTCTCTATAGTGAAAAGCTTTTGCTCATCAAATCCTTCTAGGGATTTATTTTTCTTAAAATATTCAACCTTGGAAAGATCTAAAATTCTTGCAATTGCAGACTCTAGCTGCATTTGATTTACAAACTTGGTTGCCTTTGACTGTAAATCCTGCTGAATTATTGTAATCTTGTCTTGTTCTTGAAGTAGGGTTTCTTGTGCAGAACCGGTATAGTCAATTAACTTGACTAGGGGATTTGTCTCGTAATTGATTTCTTCCAAGAATTCTGACGGTTTGCTTAGGCGTACATTTTGTCCGTATTTTATAGGAAATATCATGAATAGCTCATTTTGTGCTCTAGTCATTGCTACATAGAGTAATCTTCGCTCCTCTTGCAAAGAGAGTGCTTTTTCATCGTCACCTTTGACTAGTCCTTTGGCTAGATCATTAGGAACATAGAATTTTTTTGCCTGGTATCGCAGAGGTAGCTTGCCTTGAGCTAAATCAGTAATGAAAACAATTGGATATTCCTTACCCTTGCTTTGGTGAATTGTAGATACTTGAACTGCATCACGAATTTCTGTATTTTCTTCTAGCTCTACATCAAATTCACCTAACAATCTTAGATAGTCAATGAATTCTGCCAGTGTCCCATTTTTGTTCTGGGACTCAAATTCTAGTGAAAGATTGTACAATTCTTTGAGTATTGTCTGCTTTTTTCTATTATACAGTGAATCTGACTGTGTTGCAGACTTGTACAGATCAGTTACAGACATTATTATTTGAAAAATTGTCTCACTTACTGTGCTTTGATGGGGCAAGCTAGTCAGAGTCTGAAGTTGCTTTTGAATATCAAACAGTTCGGTTAGCTGGTCTAAATCTGGGACATCAAGGTCCATTAAAACATCATGTACAAAATCAGAGCTAGACTTGGAATTCCATTTTCTTTTCTTTGCCACTTGATTTATTCTAGCTATGTTTTGATCAGAGATTCCACTGTTTTTGAGAATACGAATTATTGCAATGCCGGACTCTGTGGGATTTGTTGCCACATCCAGATATGCTAAAAGATCACGACCCGTTGAAGAATTGAAAATATTTGCCTCCCCTACAAAAGTAGCTGGTATTCCATAGGCATTTAGTGCCTGGGCAAATTTCTTGCCATCTGCTCTGCGTCTAGATAATACTGCAAAATCCCTAAAAGTTAACGGTCTCTGGGTATTATCACGCCTATCTAAATTAGCGCCTAGCATTTCTCTGATTTTGTTGACTACAAATTCTACTTCGGACATGTCGTGGTTGCATCGAACTATATTGACTGGATTTCCTAGTTCATTATTGGAAAATAGCTCTTTTTTCTGTCTTAATGGGACATTTTCAAGTAATTGTCTAGCTAGATTGACAATATTCTGAGTACTGCGATAATTTACTGGCAGAAAACACTGCTTTACATTATCAAATAATTTCATAAAATGCTGAAAATTTGCAATATATGCACCTTGGAATCGATAAATACTCTGATCATCATCCCCTACTACTGTAATATTGCCTAGTGGGGCTAGGAGCTTTACTAACTCTAATTGTGCATAATTGTTATCTTGAAATTCATCAACTAGGACATGTTTGAATTTATTGTGATATTTTGCTAGAACGTTTGATTTTTTTTGCAATAATGAAATCGTAGATGTTACCATTTCATCAAAGTCAATTAGCTTTGATTTTTTTAGATACTCTTGGTGCTTTACATAAATTTTGTACAAATCTGCTAGCTTTTGTAAATAATCAAATTCTTCAACATGCTCTACTAGATCAATTTTTTGCTTTGATTTTGTTTCTAAATAACTGGATAACTCATCTGGAGTAATTAGCTCGTCTTTGAAAGTACTAATTCCATCAATTAAGGCTTCAATGACATTGACTGCGTTATTTCCTAGCTCGATGTTCTCAAAGCCAAAGCTATCAATGTTTTTGAGTGCCCATACTAGGGTACTAGAGCGACTCATAATGCCGGAGCCGATTCCAATTCCTGAATCTAGTACATTATCACCTAAAATTTCATAGCAAAAAGAGTGAAACGTGCTAATTTGCATATCAGAGACATCAATTTTCTTTTCTAGTCTTTCTTTCATTTCTTGAGCAGCTTTTTCTGAAAAAGTAAGGCAGAGAATTTCAGAAGGTTTGAGCCCATTATTGATTAGATGAATAATTCGCTCTACAATTACACGGGTTTTACCTGAACCAGGACCTGCCGTGACTAGAAGTGGCGAGTCTGTATGAGTTACTGCCTCTAGCTGGTATTTGTTTAATGATTCATTCATCATC
>JBJTCW010000110.1:0-3745 GCA_046092065.1 Candidatus Nitrosotenuis sp.
GATTATTATTAGAATAGCAAAGGTAAGGGTCTTGTTTTGCAATGATTCGAGTTAAGATGGATTGAATAAAAACTAATTATTTTTTCTTGATTGTTAAGGTCTTTTGGATCTCATTCATTGAGCTGATGAACTTTTGTTTTGCCTCATATTCGTTTGAAACCTTGACTATGACCTCAGTTGATGACAGCATTACATCCTTGACAACCAATGGCGCAGACAGTCCTAACAATTCCGATAGAAAATCAAATAGGTTGTGGAATTTTGTCTGGTTTTTGTACTGGTATTGAACGCGGCCGTCCTTGAATGTGGCTTTAGGATCCAACGGTATGACTAGCTCAGGCGATGTCATATCGTTGATGAATTTTGCAGTGTCGTTTTTGATTGATACAGATAATTCCTCTTTTTTTGCCTCCAGATTTGCCTTGGTCTTTTCCAGATTACCTTGTTGGTCATCATATTCAGTGCCAATCATTTTTGCAAACGCAGATTCTGTTGGTTTTTTGAGTGGGATTTCATGCAGCTTCATGTTTATTATTTTTAGTTCATCCTCTATCTGGTTGAGATATTTTCTGTTTGCCTTGATTTGGCCGGCAAGTTCCTCAAGATAGGTAAAATCTGACATGCCTTGTCCTCACTGACTAAACTGGTGAACTACATCCATTAGCGATTGTTTGAAATCTTCAGTTGTGAGGCCCCATCTGCCGTATTCATCCTTGTACGCATCCCAGGCTTCTTCTGCCTCTCTTGCAATTTCCAACACCTTTGGACCTACTGCCTTGGTATTTACCAGGATAGTTACGTTTGCTTGCTCTTTGTCCATGATTGGAATCTTGATGAATATCATTCTGGAATCTTCAATGTTGAATCTGTCCTTGATTATTCTTTTTAGTACCTCTCTTTCTTTGATATCAAAGTCTCCCTTGACTTTGACTAGTGCACAGCAAGAGTCCTTTGGTCCGCCATGGTTGCGTATGTCGGTTTCATCAATATCGAACAATACTGCGTCTTGTTTTTTGTTGAGATTCTCAATTATGCTATCCATTGTGTTGTGCTTGTTGCCAGTAATAGTATTGAGATTCCATTGGTCTTCATCTGGCAATACTGGTATTACCCATGGAATTGCGAATTTTGGTCGCTTTGTTGCAAGCCAAGTTCTATAGTTTGACATATCCCATTCTGTTTCTCTTGCAAATGATGAAATGAACATGGAGATTGCGTTTGCTGCAATGAGATTCATTCCCTTGTAGTCCTTCCAGCCCACTTCGTGCTCCTTTGGAAGATCATCTATAATGGATGGAATCTTGTCCACACGTTTTTCGTACATGTGTGCTACCTCTCTTAGTCTTTTGTTTGAAAACAAAATAGAACAGTCAGAATATTTTATCTGGTATTCCAGATTCATTACAATATTGATTGCAGCTGCTTCTAGAATTACTGGGTCCCAGCCAAATTCTGGCAACAATCCCAAGGTAGCTATGGTTGCATGTTCTTTGGTGTTGCTGCGAATAAATTCTATAAACGAGCATGCAAATGAGCTTCCAGTTCCTCCACCCATTGCAAACGGTACTGTGTAACCTCTGACTTGTTCTGGAGATAATGCAGATAATTGCTTGCCAAAGTCCCATTTTTGGGTGACCTCGTTTTTGAATCTAGAGCGTCCCTCTGCCCAGTTTCTTGCTGCACCCCCAGCACCATGGATTACGTGCTTGTCGCGCAATGCAAACAAATCAGGATATGATTGTAAAATGAGATTTGCAGCCCTTGGGTCCAAGTCAACTAGTAATGCCCTTGGAATCAATGGGGCTTCCCCTCCGGCATATACGCCTGGGAATCTCAGTATTGTGCTTCCGTATCTTTTTAGGAGTCTGGACTCGTCCTTTGAGTCTTTTAGGACAGGTTTTAGCGGGTCGGCGCCTACATCCAATAAAAGCCTACGGTAAGACTCTGCTCCAAGACCAATTCCGCAGTGACCAAAGCAGGTCATCAAAACTGGTGCTGGTGGTAGTGGGGCAGATGCTTGTGACATATTATTTTTTGACCTCTTGGAGTTTAACTTGGCCTACTAAACAAAGTAAAGTGATTACTTGATCGTTGTAGACATGTTTCATGATACGATTTGTGCCTGAATGAATTTAACCATTAAGTATGAATTATCTGTAATATGTTATGATTAGAAATAATCAGTGATTGATTTTTGCTTTAGCATTTTTAGTATGGTTCCTTTTGCCAACCATTCGTTTTTGCTAATACTCATGTTTTTGCAGGCCAGTGAAATTCCCTGATCTATGGTTTCTACCAAAGTTGGTATTTTGCTCATTGCTGCACGGATTGCCTCCCTTACCTGCCATACCCCAACAGGTACTGCATATTCGGGTTGTATCTCTCGCAAAACCAAAACGCCGGCTTGCCTTTTTTGTTTTATCAGATACTCTGCAACTCCAAGCTTTGCCGCATAATATGCACCTGCAATACTTGGATAGTGATCAATTCCATTTGCATCTTCTGCATCCGCTCCAAAGCCAATCTCTCCCTTGTCTGTGTGCCAGGCTTCCTCCATTTCAAAAATCCACCTGTGCGGAAATAGCAAGACAGAGAACAGATTTCCCAAATGTTCGTGCGTAAAAACAAGGTACGAATCCACTTGAGAATAATCCAGAATTTCTTGAACCAAATTCTTTGATATCATGTCATCTGTTGCTGTAATGCTCCATCGTGTCGGGACCAGCTTTCTGTCTTTTCCAAACATTCCAATTGAGAGGCATTTTTGGATTTTGGAAATCTCTATTCCAGAATTGTACAATTTTAGAATGGCGTCTTCTGCTTTTAGGTCATGATCATAGTACGTTTTTTCAATTGGTTTTAATGTAGACATGCCAGAAAATTTGGCAGTTTTTATTTCTCCGATTGGGCCAAACGGTGCAGAGTCACCATCGACAAATGTTGTCGGTGTTGTGTTTTTATAAAATGTGATTTCAGAATCCGGAGTGTTGCTTGACATTGCAAGCTCTTGCAGATTTTCTATGTATTTTCCCTGAGGATTTGCCACGGAAACATTTTGTGTTCCACGGATCAGATTCAGTCTAAAGTTTACAATTTCTTCCAGAGTTTTTCCAAGCCATCTCTCTGGAGAATCTAAAAGACTAGTATCGCCATGAATTGGTGGAACCATCGGTCCGACTCCAACCTTTGGATATCCATAGCTGCCAACAAATACAGATGGCGGACTAGACCCAGAAATTGAATTTGATGAAAACAGATTTGCATATTTTGATAGATATTCGTTCCAGTTTTTTTCTATGGACTTGCGTATTTCTCCAGCGGTTGGCGCCACGATTCTGCTTTGATACAATGCTATTTAGCGTAATTCATTGATTATACACTACGCAAAAATGACATATTGTAGCTGTCCAGATTATATCCAATGAGAATCGTCTCGTTTTTGCCAAGTGCCACAGAGTTGCTCTTTGAGCTTGGTGCAGGAGACGACGTAGTAGGTGTAACGCATGAATGCATTTATCCAGATGCTGCAAGGCTAAAGCCTCGCGTGATAAGCTCGGTTTTTGATCCTGATACCATGACTTCAAAACAAATCGATGAAAAAATAAGCGAGCTCGCAAGGACAGGCCAAAATATTTTCCTAGTTCATGAAGAAAATATCAAAAATGCAAAGCCAGATCTTATCATAGGTCAGGGAACATGTGCAGTTTGCTCCGCATATACTAATGAAGTAAACCGAGCTCTAGAG
>JBJTCW010000111.1:0-11019 GCA_046092065.1 Candidatus Nitrosotenuis sp.
TCGGTCACCTGAGCCTGATTCCAAGATGCTACGCGCAGCTTTGCCTTGGTTTCTTTGTTGGTTACAGTAACAAATCGCCAGTTTTGGATATTGTACGAAGTAGGTGATAGTATAGCAGCAGAAAGAATTTTGTCTATTTCCTGTTTTGGTATGGTATAATTTGGATCAAAGTTTTTGATTGCTCTTCTGCTTTCGATTGCCTCAAAAGTATCCATGCAGCTTTTGCCTTGGTTTGTTTTTTAAGGCTTGTCTTAATCATTTTATAGTAATATGGAATTGATCCAGTAAATGTTCACGGGAATAGTTGAGGGAATCGGCAAGGTAATGGAGATAAAACAAAACACCAAGAACCGTAGCGCCATAAAGATGACTGTGGACCTTGGAAAAAATCACAAAGGACTAAAACTCGGCCAAAGCGTTGCACTAAATGGAGTCTGCCTTACAGTAACTGGAATAAACAAGTCAAAATGTGATTTTGAAATGATAGAAGAGACTACAAAAAAGACGGATCTTGGAAACCTCAAGGTAAATGGAATCGTAAACATAGAACGAAGCCTAAAGGTAGGTGAAAGGCTGGAAGGCCATTTTGTATTGGGTCATGTTGATGGCGTCGGCGTAATAAAAAAAATAGAGAAAAAGCCAAAAGAGGTGCAAATTTGGTTTGAGGTTCCAAAAAACTTGGCAAGATTTGTTGTGCAAAAGGGATCCATTGCAATTGACGGAATCAGCCTTACCGTAGTTGATGTGAAAAAAAATCTGGCATCGGTTTGTCTGATTCCGCATACAATTGATGTAACGAATTTCTCAACAAGAAAAGTTGGCGACAAGATTAATATTGAAACCGACATTTTGGGTAAATATCTCCTAAAACAGGAATGATTTTCTACCAAAATAGTGGTAATTACTAATTTACTAGTAAACTTTATTATTGCTTTGCAGGCCAATTTCATATAATGGCACTGGATGACGCAATATCTTCGCTAAAGCGCGGCGAGTTTGTCTTGTTGTATGATTCTGGAAAACGAGAAAACGAAGTAGACATGGTAGTTGCCGCCCAGTTTGTAACACCAGAGCACATTTCTCGAATGCGTCAAAACGCAGGTGGACTGATATGTCTTGCAATCGAGGATTCTTTTGCAAAATCGCTAAACCTGCAATACATGCACAATATCTTGTCAAGATCCAGCGACATGGACTCTGATTCCAAAAAAATGATAATGGGAACTGCTCCATATGGGGATCATCCGACATTTTCAATATCCATAAACCACAAAAAGACATACACCGGCATAACTGACAAGGATAGGGCTTTGACAATAAAAGAGATGGCAGACTTGTATCATTCCGATGATGCAAAAAACCAGTTCATTTCCTCATTTGCCACACCTGGACACGTTCCGTTATTGTTGGCATCAAACGGACTTTTGGCAAAAAGGCAAGGCCACACGGAAATGTCAGTATATCTGGCCAAGCTTGCAAATCTTATTCCAGTTACTGCTATATGTGAAATGATGGATGGGCAGACTTATTCTGCTCTGACTCCGGAAAAGGCTATACAATTTGCAAAAGAGCACGCCATTCCGTTTGTTGACGGCAAGGAACTATTGGAATTCTCAAAGGTGCACTAGATGGACATTGCAATAGTTACTGCGGAATTCAATGACGAGATAACATCCCGAATGTTGGAAATAGCGCAGGAAAAGGCAAAGGAACTAAAAATCACTGTAAAATATTCTTGTATGGTTCCCGGCGCCTATGACATGCCAATAATTGTCGATGCATTATTGGCAAAAAAAGACGTGGATGGCGTAGTAACATTAGGTGCAATAATCAAGGGGCAAACCAAACACGATGAGGTCATTGCAAATACCACTGCAAAATCACTAACAGAACTATCACTTAGGCACAAAAAACCAGTATCTCTGGGCATTTCAGGTCCTGGAATGCAGGAAAGACACGCATACGCAAGGATTCGACCCGTGGCAGAGCGTGCAGTAGAAGCCGTGGCAAAGCTGGCAAAAGAGCTGGAGAAGATCCAATGATTCAGCTTACTATAATCAAGATTACAGAATACGGTCCCTGGACTCTGACTTTGGGCTCGGATAGAGAACATGAGTTGCAAATGTTGCAGGCCCATCTGTACAAGGAAATTCAAAAATTATTCTCCGAGAAAAACTGTCTAGTCTTCTCCAACAGATTTGACGAGTTTTTTGTAATTACAAATGGCTTGACACTTGCAGATCATGTGGAGATTCAGAAAAAACTCTCGCAGGTATCATCGTTGAAGCTTTCCATGTCAATAGGATATGCTGAGAATCCCTTTGATGCGAACCTCAAGGCATACGAGGGAAAGAAAACCCCTGTAATATTGGATAAGGAACACCACATTTTTGGATTTGTAAACGGACAGGCAGACCAAAAAGTCACAATAATGCATTTTGATGTGGAAAACATTACCTCGCAAAGAAAGGTAAAGTCCCCATACGAAATATCGTCTGTGATCTTTGGGATTTATGCAAAAATGTCGGACTTCTTTTTGTCAAAAAAGTCGCTATCGTTTTTCATGGGCGGAGACAATTTCATGGTAGTGACATCCGATAACGCAAAGCAGAACGCGCAGGAATTTCTGGCAATCGCAAAAAAAGAGTTTGATGTCACCTTTAACTGCGGAATAGGCACCGGCAGAACAGCAAGAGAAGCAGTCAAGCTTGCAACAAAATCCCTTGACACAATTCGCGAAATACGTGACGCCAAAAAGGAAAAGCCTGAAATCTATGAGCTGTCATGCTTTTAAAAAATCTCGATATTCTTTATGGAAGCGAGCTAAAACATCTCAGATCTAATATCTCAATAAACGGCCAAAAATTTGGCAAGCTTGGAGGAACTGGAAAGGGAATCGACTGTGAGGGGTTGCTTTTTGTGCCTGGATTTATCAACATGCACACGCATATCGGAGATTCTATAGCAAAAGATGTCACACTATCGGGCTCTGTAGATAGCAAGATTCACCCAGTTCTTGGGGCAAAGCAAAGAATTCTCAAAAACAGCAGGCCAGAGCACTTGATATCATTTATGAAAAATGCATGTCATTCCATGATTCGCAAAGGAATAACGACCTTTGTTGATTTTCGGGAAGGAGGGCCGCAAGGAGTCATACTACTGCAAAAAGCACTGCAAGACGTTCCTATTCGTGCAATAGTTTTGGGCCGAGTAGAATCATATCAAGACAAATCACAAATCCAAAAAAATCTTTTACTATCTGATGTGGCAAAAAAGTCGCTAAGCGATGTACTGAAAATATCTGACGGTGTTGGAATTTCTGGTGCAAATGAAAACAGCGACGCTGCATTGAAATATTATTCCAAAACAAGAAAAATCCGCGCAATTCACAGCTCCGAGACAAAACAAAGTGTCATGGTTTCCAAAAAAACTACGAAAAAAACCGAGACAGAGAGGGCTTTGCAGCTAAAGCCGCACTTTCTAGTACATATGACATATGCAGAACCAGCTGATCTCAAAAAGGCAGCAACAAAAACAAGAGGTATAGTAATCTGCCCTAGAGCAAATGCAGCACTAGCAGAAGGAATCCCAAACTTTGAGAAAATGGCAAGCTCTGGATGTACTGTAGGAATTGGGACCGACAATGTTATGATAAATTCGCCAGATATGTTTCGCGAAATGGACTATCTGTGGAAAGCACACATGGGATTATACCAAAAAAGAATAGACCCAAGGCAAATCCTCAAAATGGCAACAATACATGGCGGAATGCTTTTGGGCAAAAAAATAGGCTCAATTCAGCCTGGATTTTTGGCAGACGGAATATTTTTTGATATGCATTCTTTGGATATAGAACCAATGCACAACCCATACGCAAGTATAGTCCATAGGGCAAGTGAATCAGCAATTAGAGCAGTAATGATTGGAGGCAAAATTATCCATGGCAAGATCTAGGCCCAAAATTATCTTATCTGCGGCAATGTCTCTGGATGGCAAAATAGCTACTAGATTGGGCGATTCCGCATTATCATCTAGTATGGATAAAAAAAGACTGCACAAGCTTCGCTCAAATGTAGATGCAATACTGGTGGGCAAAAACACCATACTCCAGGACAACCCAATGCTTAATGTCAGATATACCAAGGGCAAAAATCCAATTAGAATAGTTCTGGATTCACTTGGGCAAACACCGACCAACTCCAAAATAATCCGGACATCAGATAAAATTCAAACTATAATAGCAGTATCGGAAAAAATCCCCAAGAAAAACCTGGAAAAACTCTCAAAATTCCCAATCGATATTGTGATATCTGGCAAAAACAGAGTCGAGCTCAAAAAATTACTGCAAATCCTGGGCCAGGCAAAAATCAAGACAATACTGTTGGAAGGCGGAGGAACCACAAACTGGGAGTTTGTAAATCAGGGATTAGTGGACCAAGTAATAGTTACTGTTGCGCCGTATCTGGTAGGAGGAAAAGACGCAAAAACCCTAGTAGATGGGGACGGATTTGCAAAAATCTCAAAATCCTTGAGGCTAAATCTGGATAAAATCACGCGTCAGAAAAACGAAATTGTATTGTATTATAGCTGACGACGCATATCGTTTCTTATTTCGGTGATCTTTGTCTCTAGTGCTTTTTTGAGCTTGTCATTTTTCTTGAGGTTTACCACGCCGCCACATCTTGGGCACTTGAAGAATTGTTCTAGTGCTGTCTCAAATGTAATTCTTGGACAGTCCTCGTTTCCGCAATGGTAAAACTGGGAAGAATTTTCATAGTCTAGCCTTTGCTGGAGTCGCTCGTTGATCTTTTTCTTTTGGTTTTCAATGAAATTTTCAACCTCGTCCTTTCTTGAGCGCCATCTATACACAAACCAGCCCTTTCTCTCGTCCTTGACACGAATTCCTGTGATGAGTGCTTTTCCAAACAAATCATAGAGAACTTTTCTTACCATGTTTATTCTCAAACCAGTTGAGCTTGCAATTTCCTCATCTGTTGCATCCTCTGCCTTTAGCAAAGCACGCGCAACTTTGAGGTATTCGTCTCCTCCAATCATTGCAGAAATTCTTACAAACGGATCTTCGTAGGACTCGACCATTGAATTGAAAACTTGATTTGCATATTTAATATCTGCGAACAAATTGCCGAAGCTGACGGGGGACAACACTCTTTGCTGAGGGTAGAACAGTATGCTCTGCCGGCAAACCAGTGCTGGATACAGGTTATTGGCTACTGCGTCAGCTTCTGGAGTATAATACCAAACCGTGACAAATAAGCATGATCATGTCTTTTCTGAAAGTTTGTTGGTTTAGGCTCGGAATCTCTTTACAATTATCTAGTTTTGTTCAGGTATAATGCAAAATATTATACATTTGTTTAGTGTACAATTCCAATATGTGATAAATTATTAGAAAATCCATAATTCATCATAAATATGTTAATCATGTGATATATTCATGAGCTATTGTATAAAATGCGGAGAACAAGCAGATGTCTGTTTTTGTGAAACCGAGAAAAAACCAATGGACGAATATCTAAGCGCGCTAAAAGAGTGCACTTACCTTCAATGCTACTGTAAAAGGCACGTCCCATAGAAATGTCTCTTGTGAGCAAGGTCCGCTATCCTACATACGATGAGAAATGCAAAAAGCTGACCAGAGAAAAAGAGATCAGATTTGCAGGGATACTGGATGAATACGGCAAGCTAGTTGCAGGTGGATTCAAGGAAGGCCTTGTACCTTTGGAAGACGACAAGAAAAAACTAGCAAGCTTTATGGAGTTTATCTCGCAAATATCGCTGCGACATGAGCTGGATAAGGAATTGGGACCAATCAACTATCTGGCTGCAAGAAGGGACAAGATAATTCTGATAAGCTTTCCCTTTCCAATTGCAAAAATGACACTGCTGATATCTGCTGATACGGGCCTGGACATTGATGGACTGGCGTCACATGTTATAGATGTGTTCAGCTCCGAGCAGGCAAGGCTTGCGGAGCGATAATCGCAGCAAACCCTTTGCATTTTGAATAATTATTTTATCTATATCAAACAAATGTTTGATTTTTTGCAAGAGTCCCTAAAATAACTAAAACCCTGATGTATACCATGGATGAAATCGCAAAATGCGAATGCCCACCAGGCTCGCCTACGTATGAGGACGATGAGGGGATGCTGATCTGCTCTTCTTGCGGCGGTTGGGTACAATCGAGCTAAGGCTTGTTTGCAACCACTTGTTTTCCTTTTTCTGATGGTATGATTGTCAATTTTGCATTGTCGAACTTGGCATCAAACTGGGCACCATTTTGAATCCTGTCTAGTACAATAGCTAGCGCGCTAATCTCCGAATGGGGCTGGTTTCCAACTGCCACATTATAGTCGGCGTTTTCATAAACATCACGAGGAACCTTTTCAGCTCCGACAACAATTAGTATCTGTTTTTCCTTGGCAATTTTTTTATGTACATCATTGATGTTTTGGCCATACATTGTGAGATGAACTATCTTTGCACCTTCTTTTTTCTTTGATTTGAGTAATGTCCGCCAATTTTCTATATACTCTATCTCAAAACTACTGCCCCAGGACTTGTTTACCCTAGCTAGTGTATCTTTGATCTCGGGATTTATCTCGTTCATGTAGATTTTTTTTGCGCCAAACGCACGGGACACCAGTGCAACATGTGTAGTTACTCTGTCATCGCGAACGACTCTTTGTCCTATTCGTAATACTTCAATCGTCATCTTGTTCATAGAACTTTGTCAAGTCTTGCTTTCTTGGAATTTCTTTTATTTCCTGCGGTGGGGCTGACATCATTTTTTTGACCAGCTCCAATAGCTTTGGAATGTTTTGTTGTGTAACTGCAGAGACTGGGACCCATTTTTTGCTGTCCAGCAATCCAATAAACTCGGCCTTTTTCACAATTTCATCCGGCTCTACCAAATCGGATTTGTTCAAAGCATAGATTACTCGTTCCTGGTTTACATCTAGGTCTGCCATGGTTTTGAGGCAGCTGCGGTATTTTTTGCGCAGCTCCATTTCGGAATCAGAGATATCAATAACTACAATCACAACCTCGGCATACTTTAGCTCCTCAAGTGTTGACTTGAAGGCCTCTATCATGTAGGCTGGCAATTTTGAGATGAATCCTACGGTATCTGAAAACAAAACTGGGTCCTTGTCGATTAGGACTTTGCGAGTTGTAGTGGATAATGTGGTAAATAGCTCCGGGCTTTCCTGCTTTGTCTCACCTGTGAGCAAATTAAACATTGTAGTCTTTCCTGCAGAGGTATAGCCAGCAAGTGAAATTGTTTTGAGACCGACGCGTCTTCTTGCCTCTCTATGTAATGCGCGTTGCTTGCCCATTTTTTCCAGCTTGGACTTGACTGATCTGATTCTGTTTTGAATGTCATTGTAATACGAGTCAACTTCGTACATGCCAATTCCCATGAATCCTGGCTGCTCACCCATCTTTGCCAGTCGGACCTTTTCCTTTGCCCTTGACATTTCATATCGGAATGATGCAAGTTTTATCTGCAAATGTGATTCCGCACTAGTTGCGCGTCGCTCAAATATTTCCAAAATTAATGATTCTCTGTCTAGTACATTGATCTTTAGCTTGGCTGCCAAATTATAGTTCTGGCTTGGCTTTAGTATTTCATCATAGATCAAAACATCGGGTTTTATTTTTTCAGCTATTTCTTGGAGCTCTAGAGTTTTTCCCTCACCAATTCCGTATTTTGACTTGTTGAGAAATCTCTGTCGGATTAGTTTGTCGACTTTGTAGCCTGCCGCCTCGCATAACCCGTAGGCCTCACGGATAATGTCCTCGTTGTCATATGTGATTAGAATGGCGCTTAGCATTGTATATTCTCGTTATGGACGTTTTTTTAACAGTTTTTCTACGTTCATGTTTAGTACGATTTCTGCTATATCTGATGCGTATTCCGCGATTCTGGCAATGTTTTCAGCCATCCTTCGGATTCTGTATGCTTCTTCTTCGTCTTTTATGGATTTTACAG
The DNA here is from genome assembly GCA_046092065.1 of Candidatus Nitrosotenuis sp. GTDB lineage: Archaea > Thermoproteota > Nitrososphaeria > Nitrososphaerales > Nitrosopumilaceae > Nitrosotenuis. The sequence continues at coordinate 8,015 of JBJTCW010000111.1, forward strand.
ACTCGATTATTTTTTTCTCGTACTTGTGCAGCTCTAGTGCCTTTTCTATTGCCTTTTCAGCCTGGGCAAAGTCTTCTTTGAATAATGCTAAACATGCCTGGTCTAAAACAGATATGGCAAAGTCAGTCAAATCCTCAATTTTGTCAATTGCGTCCTTTCTTACAGATTCCTTGAATTCTAGGAGATCCTTTGCAATTAGTACTGCATGGTCGCCGGTCCTTTCTATATTTTTGACAACTAGTCTGTATCCAAGGCATTGTCTTGCATTTGTGAATCCCATTTCTCGTAACATGTACTCGTTTTGAATTGCTATCTTTAGCTGTCTTACAATGTAAAATCCGAATCTATCAACTTCATCGTCTGAATCGATTACCTCTTTTGCCAGCTCCAGGTTTGCCTCCCTTACTGCCAATAAAGAATCCTTTAGCATTGATTTTGCCAGGTGTAGCATTCGCTTGAATGCGCCATCAACTGTTAATTCCAATAAATTGACTAGGACCTGGATTGTTATGCCGTCTATGGAATCAGAAATTATTTCTGCACCCATCAGCATTCCCTTGACTGCTGATTTGATTGCATTTCTCTGGCCTGGCTGGAGTCTGTCGTCTTTGGGCTTTATCTGAATTGTCTTGTAGCCAAGAAAATACAATGACACCAGCTTTCTAACTATGGCCGAATTGTCTTCGTCTCGTGCAATTTCTAAAACCGCTTCTTCACCCTGAGCCATCTTGGTCTGCTCTTTTGCAGGAATTATCTTTAGAGTGGATTTTCCTTCCCTGGTTATGGTTATTTGGTCGCCCTGCTTTAGGCCAAGTTCTGTAATCCATTGTTTTGGTAATGACACTATATAGGAAGATTTTCCGGTAAATTGTATGCGCCTTGTCTCCTCTCTTTGCTCCATATCTATGGGAACATGGATTTTCTATATAGATGTGTCCTGATAATATATTGAGCAAATCAAAAACATGTTTTCTCTAGGCTCGCAAAATAACATTTTGACATATTAATGGAATTATATCAGAAAACTCATTGGATCCCCTGGTCAAGCTAAAGTATACCATAGACGCATTGTTTGGAATTGGAATATCAAAAAAACTGCCAAAAAACATAGAGATGACTTTTTCCAGAAAAACAGGCAGAATTCGCGAAGTATATCATGACAAAAAACTGCTCTGCACATTGCGAATTGATGGAGGCCTTGCGATATCTCCATATTTTGCACAAATTTTGCTAAAGAACAAAAAATTCCGCCAAAACTGTATTGAAATCAATTCGGATTCAGAGCCCTTTGTCCGGGACGGCAAGTCGGTTTTTTGCAAGCACGTAACTTGGGCAGGCAAAAACATCCTGATTGGCGCCGATGTTCCAGTATTGTATGATGGTCAAGTGATCGCAGTAGGAAGGGCTATAGTCAATGCAGAAATGATGACTGACCTAAAGCGCGGAGTCGCAGTCAAGGTTCGAGATAGTTTAAAAAATAGTTTGGAGCAAAAAAAGGCATGATGCGAGGTGGCGGCGGAAACCGCGAAATGCGAAGAATGCTGGACAGAATGGGCCTTGACATGAAAGAGCTCAGCAATGTCCAAGAAGTAATAATAAAGACAGACAAAAAAGAGATCATTATAGCTAAACCTGCAGTCACAGAAATGAAGTCCAAGGACAATTCCATTTTTCAAGTAATTGCCGATTCATATGAAGAAAAAGAACTAGAGACTCCGATATTTTCAGAAGACGATATCATGATGATCTGCTCGCAGGCAAACGTAACCCCAGAAGTTGCGGCAAACGCCCTAAAGGAGACCGGTGGCGATCTGTCACAGGCGCTTTTGCGTTTGACTGTAAAATGAAGAATTTAATTAGCCGTGCAAGGGGTTTTTAGCTATGAAAGACGCACCAGCACAAAGCATTGTAGCAGATTCCAAGGTCAGCAAAATTATCAAGTCCTTAGCTGGACTAGAGGATGACTTGGACTCGCTTAACGTCAAAGTCGCCGACATGAAAAAAGGCTTGGCTGGCAGAGCGCAAAAAGAAATAGACGCAACCCGCGAAAAGGTCACCCAAATGGCAATCAAAGAAGCAGAAGCCATGATCTCGGATGCAAAGTCCAAGGCAGAAGCCCAGGCAAAAAAAATAGCGGCCGACGGCGCAGCAAAACTGGACAAGACAAAATCAGCAATTGATACCAAATTCAATGAAGCAGTTGACAGCGTAGTGTCAACAATTCTCAAGCCGTAAAGCCTTAAATCGCTAATTCCTTAATCAACAGTATCAGCACCATACAAGACTGTCGTATTGGTATTGCCACCACCCAGGGTAAATCCTACTTTCAATTTGTCAAAGCGCTCAAGTTTCTAAATATTCAGTATGATTCTATTGTACCGGAGCAAATCCCGACATATCGTGGAAGTCTGATATTTACCACAGAGGACGAATCGCCAAGATTTGCAAGCCAGGCAATACTAAATGAGCATATTTTAGAACAAGACCCAACAGTAATCCAGGGAATAATAATTGAAAAGCTAGATTCTGGACTGAATCCGTCTGAGCTATTAATTGGAATTGATCCGGGGCAAAGAATTGGGTTGTCTGTTAGCTATTTTGGAAAGGAAATAGAGCTAGGACTGTATTCTTCCCCAGAAGAGATAGCATCTCATATTGCAAAAATTCTTGGAGGACTAAGAGCAGAGCGCAAGCTGGTCCGTATAGGAAACGGAAACATGCAGGTAGCAAAACAGATCACTACACAACTAAACCTGAAATTCTGCTCGCACTTTGAGCTGGAATTTGTCGATGAGCAAAAAACAACTAGAAAAATCAAAAACTATAACAAGCGCGGCAAGCGTGACATGCTTTCTGCCAGGTTTATTGCACAAAGGGAAGGCTATAGGCACTTTGTATTGCCATTATCCAGGACAGGATAAGGATCTAAATTCAAAAAACACTCAAAAACAACCTAAATTCACGCTCCAAACACGTATAATACCATGCGTAAAAAAATCGTTAGA
>JBJTCW010000112.1:0-5400 GCA_046092065.1 Candidatus Nitrosotenuis sp.
TATCTATGTCAACAACGATACAATCTATCATGAGTCCGAATGAGGAATTTGCATTTGCAGTCGGACAGATTTCAAGACATTATGTGGAATTTAAAGAAAAGATTGGCGAAAAAAGTAATTCACTAAAAGATATTCTCACATATTCTAAATATGATAGGGAAAAGCTTCGATTCGTCCTGCAAAGAATTGGCATAGGAATTAATTTGGCAAAGGCAAACGATAAGGACATTTCAGAAATAACAAAGACTGTTGACAAACTTCATCCAAAAGACGAAATTTCTGATGAAGAGGCACACAAGGATTACTCTTATTTCTTTTACAAGGGATACTTTACCAAGGAGATCATAGCATGAGCAAAAAAGAAATCCTGTTTTATTACGAGTCTAGACAGAATCCTAACGGGGATCCTGGATTTGAGAATCAGCCAAGGCTAATGCCAGACGAGACAATCATGGTCACAGATGTGAGAATCAAAAGAACCATGAGAGATTATGCAAAGACAAAACATAATCAGACTATATTTGTCGATTATGGAGAAGATGGCTCTGCAGTCAAGGCTGACCAAAGGGCAGAGGAAATACTAGGAAGCCTAAAGGGTGATGTAATAGGCGGATTGCTTGAAAAAACATTTGACGTTCCTCTCTTTGGTGCATTAGTTCCGATACGAAAAAAAGCAGAGGAATCTGACGGCAGTTCCGAAAAACTAACTGGCCCACTGCAGTTTGGAATTTCAAGAAGCGTCAACCAAGTCAGCATAATCAACCCAACAATTTCTGGAAGGTTTGTAGGAAAGGAAAAGGCTGGAGAAAAGCAATACTCTACCTTTGGTAAATTCTATTCAGTAGAATATGCCCTCATCAAGGTTCATGGAGGCCTAAACCCTCAAAATTTGGGTAAATATGGCAATAACAAATCTGTCATAAAGAGTTTTGAAGAAAAAACAGGCATGATATTTGACTGCATGTGGAATGGGACTAATGAACTTGTTACTCGCTCCAAGTTCCCACAAAGAAGCATTCTGTACATCGATGTTTCCTACAAGGATACCATTCACAATGATCTACCAAATTTGGTAAAAGAAAACGAATCACTCATGGGTATGGCGAAGGATCTAGGCAAGTCACCCTTTGATTTTACCATTTTAATCGATACTCTCTCAAAGAGAAAGACATCCGTTGATAAAGTTAGAGTGTGCGGTGCAAGCGATATTGAAAAGGACGTTGATCAGCTAGTATCTGCGCTCAAATCCAAAGGCATTTCAGTAGAAAAGCTTTGCTAAACATAATTTCATTTGTCGTTTCCGGGGCGTTTGCTGCATTCAGAGATCCTTCGGTGACTTCAAACCAGACTGTCTATTTCATCCCCTCCAAGAGTGCTGTAATTGGTTTGTTGGGAGCAATCATAGGAGTGGAACGCTCCAATAATCTAGGTGACGCATACGGTGATCAATATCTCAACTTTTTCAAAAAGACCAGAATTGGTCTACAATTGGAAACACAAAATCCAAAAAAAATTACCATGTTTACAAACCATCGCTCACTAAAGGAAGCAAAGACAAAACCATTCAAGACCGAGCTCTTTGAGAATCCTAAATACAGAATTTTTATCAAAACAGAAGACCCATACTATTCCAAACTAGTTGATTCTTTGAAGAGTAATAATTTCACATATTCTCCTTATTTTGGGCATGCTTATTGCCCTGTAATTATATCTGAAGTTAAAACGCTAGATTTGCAGGGAGTTGACCCTGAAGGACAAATAACCAAGTGTGTTGTTCTAGATGAATCTGAAACTTATGACCTAAAATTCAAACTGAACATAAGAAAAGCCGAAGATAACTCATCACTTATGATAGAAAGACATCTTCACCATTATTTTGATGGGGAAAAATTTGACAGTAAGGTGCTAAAACATTGGATTCCTACAAATCATACAATATTCAAAATTTATGAGCACTCAGGAGGTAATCTCTCGGAATTTGTAAAATTAAATGGTCATGTCATCTGTCTCTACTAAATTCTTTTCCCATCCTTCTAGTGAAAAGAAAAGCTCCCTAATTGAGCACTTGATAACAGTTGCAAAAAGGGCAGACAGAATTTTTTCTGAATCTAAATTTGAAAATGACAGGACCGCATATTATTCAGGACTCATTCATGACATTGGCAAGCTAAATCCATTGTATCAAAAATTATTTTCACCAAGTTCAACACCACTATCTACTTTGTTATCAGAATACGAGCAAGTTCATTCCCCATTATCTGCATGGGCGGCCGATACATTATTGACAAAAAAGGTAGGAATCTCAAATGCAGAAAAGATCAAAATTCTACTCATGATTTATGGACATCACTCTAAGATCAGAAATAGTATAGGTCATTATCCAGAATCACAAAAATTCAAAAACTCTAAAAATGAAATGGTTGACAATCTGAGAGATTTTTCAAATATGGTTTCCTCAATACCCGAATTTGATGGATTGGACTGGGAATCTTGTATTAGGGATTTTTCCAGTCCGATTGATTTTCAAATTAATATCTCAGAGTATGCCTCTGGTACTTGTGAATTTTTGGAAATGCTTTTTGGTTTTTCGTGCCTGCTTCAGGCAGACAGGGGTAGTTTTGGCGAAGAAATTCATACTAAATTTAATCTCAAATTAAACACCCAATCTCAGATTAATTCGGCATCCCCACTGGCACAAGTGCGAAGTGAGTTTCAGTCACAGGTAATAGAGAATTTTGATTCTAGTGCACCAATATCAATTATTAACGCACCTACAGGAATTGGCAAAACCAAGGTCTTTTTGGACTTGATTTCAAAATTCAGCGACGATAAGGATATTGAACGAGTTTTCTATTTTTCCCCATTATTGGCACTAACTGATGACTTTGAGAGCAAAATAGAGCAAGTGATTTCAAGTGACGATCTTTTGGATGTTCTCTCTTACAATCACATCTTTGCAGGCTCCATTGAGGAAAAGCGAGAATTTGAGAATGGATTGCGCGAGTATTCAGGATGGCTTTATTCTAATGAAAGTTTTGATAGAAAAATGGTAATTACTACAACGCAGCGACTTTTGATGATATTATTTTCGAACAAACAAAGAGAAAACCTCAAGCTAGCATCATTTAGAAAGTCAATACTAATAATTGATGAAGTTCAGTTAATACCTAGAATTTTACTGCCAAAATTAAAAGAGATTTTTCAAATACTAAACCAGTATCTGGGCTCTAAAATAATTCTAGTTAGTGCAACAATCCCACATGAACTCTCTGATCTACCTAGAGTCGAATTTGATGATTCAATACGAGAAAAATATCTGGCACTAACAAGAAAAAAAATCTCTTATGAGAATAATCTGGAACCGACTAGTATTGAGATTAATAAAACTCTGGTAATGTTAAACACAAGAAAAAAGGCAGCTAGTATGTATCTTTTAGTCTCGGCGGCTAATCCCAATGCGATATATCTCTCAACAGGAATTAAAAAAGGAGATAGAAAAGATATTCTTAAAGACCTAAAGAAAAAATCAGACTATGTTTTAGTATCTACCCAAGTAGTAGAAGCAGGAGTAGATGTAAGCTTTTCAAATGTTTACAGGGAAATTAGTCCACTAGATAATGTAATTCAAGTAATGGGTAGACTAAACAGGGAGGGAATTGACCCTGATGCAGAAATTACAGTCTTTGAGACAGATGGGACGAAAATGCCATATTTGGAGCTAGACATGAATGAATCAAGGTCTAGAATTCAAAAAATTACTAGCTCTGAAGAACTCTACAAGGTCTTGCCAGAATACTATGAAGCAATCTCTACAAAGAACAAAAAGAACATTTCGTTAGTAAAAGTACTAGATGAACACGTGTCTAGACTTGATTTTGATAAGACTTGGGATTTTGTGAATAGTCATATTTTTGCTGATGACGAGCGAGACACTGTCATAATTCCAGATGAAAGTGACTGGCAAAGTGTAAGAAGCGATTTACTAAATATCCAGACTCGTGATTCATTTAAAAAATTCGGGCTGATCTCTGCATCTCTTCCTACCGGGGCAAATATTTCTCGCGAAGAGTTTTTTGATGCTGAACTAATTGAAAAGGGCATACTTTTACCAAAGAAGGAGAAACTAAGTGAGATCTATGACGAAAATTTGGGGCTTGATATATGGCTGACAAAACAATAGAAATCTGCACTGCAATGTTTGATTTTGATTCGGACGAGAGAATATCGCCTACACAATTTCGTGGATTCATGGCGCACCTTTTCTCAAATATTTCCGAGTTTCACCACCATTCGGATAATAACTATCACTATCCGTTAATACAGTACAAAAGAGTTCAGAACAAGATCGCCATTATCGGAATAGGCAATTATGCCGATATCGTATCTTCTAACATGGCAGACATTGAACATATAACCACAGAAACCCAAAAGATTCCGATAAAAAACATCCAGATCAACAATTCCGTTTATTCCATAGTAGAAAAATTATCTACGTATGGTTTTTCGGCTCCTTGGATTGCTCTCAATGAGGAAAATTATGCAAAATACAAACAAGCTAGCAAATCAGACAAGAGAAAACTGTTGGAAAAAATTCTCGTTGGAAACATTTTATCAATGTTTAAAGGATTAGGCATCTTTGTCCCACAAAAAATCGAGGTGAACATTTTACGACATTATTCAAAGCCAATAACTGTCCATGATAACAAATTCGTAGGGTTCGGCCTAGACTTTGCATGCAATGTTGTATTGCCAGAGTATGTAGGTCTTGGCAAAAGTGTATCAAAGGGATTTGGTGTCATAAAGAAAAAAAATGTTTCTTGAAATAACCACGCATGGGAGTTATTTATCAAGAAACCACGAATCATTTGTAATAAAAAATGCTGATTCTAAAAATGAAATTCCAGCTGAAAAAATTGATGCCATAATAATCACCGCGAATGCATCAATTAGCACTCAGGCAATTCAATTATGTATAGAAAGAGAAATCCAACTTGTTGTTGCCGAATGGTCAGGAAGGCCAATTGGGCGGTTTTGGACAAGTACTCCTGGAAGAGCAACAGAAATCAGACGTAATCAATATGCAAATCTGGATTCAGAAATAGGCCTTCAAATATCAAGAGACATAGTGCTAACAAAACTGAAAAGACAGAAAGGTCTTCTTGTCGAGTTGGCAAACAACAGAACTAATCCTCCAACAGAAATATCATTAGCAATTTCTGTGATTAACAATACAATTCCAAAAATCAGCCTAGCCAATAAACAATCCCTTCTTGGATTTGAAGGGACATGTGCGACTCTTTATTTCAGAGCAATATCTTCATGCCTCCAAAGAAAATGGGCATTTGATCAACGAAGTCAGAACCCTGCACTCGATGAGTTTAATTCAGTATTAAATTATAT
>JBJTCW010000113.1:0-5971 GCA_046092065.1 Candidatus Nitrosotenuis sp.
TTATTGACTCGGATTCATCAAGTGATAGCTTTTGATAATGAATAATACAGGATTCACAGAATGAATCCCATTCACCAATGTTTTGTTTTGCAAAAAACTCTACGGTCCATTGGTATGACGGGGTTTTTCTGTACTGGAACTGTTGTATTGTGTAAATGTCCTTTATCTCGAATTTTTGCTGGCATCTTTTGCACTGGGCTTGTTTTGTCATCTTAACAATATGATGCGATTTTGTCCAAGGCTGATTGGATTTTATCAAGATCTGCATTTGCTGTATCTTTGTCCGCAACTAGATCAGAGTAAAACTTGTCCGAGTCTATTTTTTTAATATCAGTCTGATAGCAGACTAGTGCCTTTTGGATTGTCGATAATTCTGGTTCTAGGTCCTTAAGTGATTCTGAATTTTGCAGTCCATCATTGATTTTTGTTATTATTAGTGAGACTGTTTTGTATGCCTTCATTGCCTCTTGCTCTATTATTTGGGCAAACATTGGAGTGTCCTTGATTTCAGGAGAATTCCTAATGTTTCTTAGTCTTTTTTTGTAATATTGCAAAGAACGCAGAACCAGCTCGTATCCTCCCTCTTCTTTTAGATAGATTCCGCCAAGCCAGACTTTGTCCATGATATTACAATTGCAATACCATTTGTAAATGTCACGAATAATCTAAAACGCTAGACACTACATCCAGTACATGTTGGTATTCTGGTGTGGCCGCATCGCCACGAATTACCAAAGTGTTGTTTTTGAAAAACGTACCCTTGATGTCCTTGATTCTGTTGTGGATTCTAAAGGACTCCATTACTGATGGTTCTTCTGCATTGTAAAATTTTACATTAAAGTCTGACTTGAGCCTGTTTGTTATTATGACAAAATCATCCTGAGTTATCTTTCTTACAAATTCCATGGAATGGTTTAGCAGGTATTGTTATTTTGTTTTATTGATGTTACCAGAGTCCGCCCCCGCCATCTTGAGGATCCATTTTCTTGGCTGGTAGGTGTCCGTGAGCCTTGTCCATGTGACGCTTGAGTCGTTCTGGTTCATGTAGTTCCAAGCCGCATGTCTTGCATTTGGTTTCAGTCGTGTTTTCCTTCTTTTTGAACAAGCCCATGATTTTTGTTATAAAAATACACTATAAAATTTTTAAGAAATCTTTGGTTGTCCTAGTTCTGGTTTAATACCCAAGCTGACTTTGTCCCACATTTTCTCATGCAGAAAATACGCAATTGTTGCCAAAACGTTGAATGTTATAGTGATTACAGTGGTATCGGTGATATTTCCAGTGAAAACCCAGCTTACCGCAAATAGTATTGCAGTTACAATTCCCCTATACAGGATGGTTTTTGCCAGAATTCTTTTGTTACTCACAAAGAATTGTTATGATATCAAGTATTGAAGGAGGGGCTGTGCAAAAATTCAACATCGATTATGCTTTTTAGTCTGTTTTGAGTCAAAAATGCATGAAATGCCAATGTGATTGTTCGTGCCAGGAAGAATTTGAACTGGTGACCAGAGAGAAATTACTCAACACCATACAACATGGCAGATTAGATCAAAAGCAAATTGATTTTGCTATGAAAAGACTGGACAGTAAAATTTGTGAGAAGTGTTTTGTTGGAAAACACCGTATGTGAGAATAGGTTTTGTAAAAAAACTACTATTCCTTATCTATGAATTCATCTGCAGTTGGTGGATCTGGTGACAGACCCTTTCTCTTTCTGGTTTCAGCAGTAAGAGTTGCCTGAATTGATTTTGGCATTGGAGTCCATGCCTTAAAGTGAGTATTCCACATTGCTTTACCCGCGGTTTGGCCTCTCATTACTTCGGAAATATCAAAGGTTTCAGATGCTGGAATTTCTCCAACAATGATACTAGTAATGCCTTTTTGTTGCATGTCCAAGACTTTGCCTCTTTTGCCAGAGAGTACAGTTGCAACGTTGCCAATCATGTCCTGTGGGACTCTGACTTCTATACCCAGCATTGGCTCTAGCAGTATAGGATTTGCCTTTAGCATTGCTGCCATGCATGCACGTCTTGATGCTGGTGATAATTGAGATAGACCTCTGTGTGCAGTGTCCTCGTGAGGAACGAAATGAGTAAATGTGAACTTGCAATTTCTGACCTGTTCTTTTGCAATTGGACCTTCCTTCATTACCTCTTCAAATCCAGACAAAATAGAATCTGATGACTCTTGGATAAACTGAACACCTTTGGTTCCATTAAGCATAATGTTTCCGCGAGAGTCAAATCTCATGACACGCTTGGCAGTGTCTGTATCCCAGCCTTTGGACTTTAGGATATTTTCCATTTCTTTTTTGTCTTTCATTTCAGATAATTGTCCTGCACGAATCATGTCTGCAATTTCTGGCTCTAGTGGCTCTACTTTCATGAAAATCTTGTTGTGTCTGTTTGGTGATTTTGACATTACAACCTCGGATTCATTTTGGATTGTTTCTCTATAGTTGATCAATGGTTGTGATGTTACTATCTGCACGCCAGCATCTGCAATTAGTGAAGTTGCAATTTCCAAGTGCAATACGCCCATTCCAGCAATTACAGTTTCGCCAGATTCTTCGTTGATTTTTACCACAAGGTTCGGGTCTTCAATTGTAATTCTTCGCAAAGCCTCGACCAGTTTTGGCAGATCTTTAGGATATTTTGCCTCGACTGCAATTTGCACAACTGGTTCTGAAACATACTTGATTCCTTCAAAGATTGCAACGTCTTTAACAGTGGATAATGTCTGTCCTGCTCTAGCCTCAATTAGTCCTAGTAAAGCCGGAATATTTCCTGCACCAAGCTCGCCTACCATTTCTCTTTGGTTGCCCATGAAAAAGTTCACGGATTGGATTTTGCCTTCGCGTTTAGTATCTATCAAATGCACTGGCATGCCGTCCTTCAATGTACCAGAGAATAATCTTCCAATTGCGACAGGACCGGCCGCCGGGTCCATTGCCATGTTTACAATCATCATAACTGCAGGACCATTGTCATCGCAGTTCAAAATTGCTTTACCAATATCAGATTCCAAGTCACCTTTCCAGATTTTTGGAATTCTGTATTTTTGTGCAACATGTGGTGGTGGGTGATGCTTTACGACCATTCCAAGTACTGCTTCTGCTAGTGGTGCTTTCTTTGCTAAATCATCAACGTTTGCGCCTTCTTGATATGCTGCATAGATGTCTTTGAATGAAATTCCTTTTTCCTTCATTACATCAATGTTGAATCCCCATCTATCTTTTGCAGAGCCAAATGATACTGAACCGTCTTGGATGGAAACTTTCCATTTTTCCTTGTATTCTGGTTCTGCATAAGTATCGATTAATCCATTAAAAGTAGAAACGATATTTGCAAGCCATTCTTGCATCTTGTCAGGTGTCAATCTTAGTTCTTTGATGAGTCTGTCGATTTTGTTGATGTATAGTACTGGTCGGACTCGCTCCTCCAATGCTTGTCGAGTTACTGTCTCAGTCTGAGTCATGATTCCTTCTACAGAATCAGATACTACGACTGCGCCATCGATTGCTCTAAGGCTTCTTGTGACACGACCTGTAAAGTCAATGTGTCCTGGAGTATCAATCATGTTTACGACATATTCCTTACTGTCTTTTTCGAAAAGTAGTGTAACGTTTGCCTGTACAATTGTCATTTGTCTGTCTTGTTCAAGCTTCATAGAGTCCAAGGCAAGTGCTCTGCCTGCTGCCTGAGGCGAGATGATTCCTGCATATCCAAGCAAGTTGTCACTCATGGTTGTTTTTCCATGGTCTACGTGAGCAATTACACCAAAGTTGCGGATGTTTTCCTTGTTTTTGATGATCTTGAGGATCTGCTCTGTTGCCTTGTACTTCATATTCGATTGGACTTCTTTTCGGAGGGGTATTAAACCTTATTCAAAAGCGATCAGGTTTTTTCAAAAATTAATAGATCATGGCCGAGCTTGCAGCTCGTGTTTTCTTTTGTGATATGAAATAACATTCTTTGATCCTTTTTTGTCTGGCCAAATTCAGTGCAAGCATCTGAGAGACAAATATGTAAAACAAAACTTGGTTTAGCTTGCTGCCAGGAATAGTTGGATTATACACGTGTAATCCTAGCTTTTTGAGATTTTTTGCCAATGCTGAATTGTGTACATTCTTTTGTTCTAGTATAATTATGGTGTCTCCTTTTTTTGCAGAGAACAATCCCATGTGTGAGAATTGTTCTATTTTTTCATAATGAGTGCAAATTCCCAAAACTTCACCAAGCTTGGCAGATGCATACATTGCAATTGGATACGTATATTGGCCACCCAAAAAATAGATCATGTTTTTTGGCTTGATTTTCTTTGTTTGAGATATCGCTTGTTGGTACAGTTTTTGTATATTTGAAATCTTGAATGAAAAAACTAGAGATATGCAAGTTAATGCATTTGCCAAAAAGCCAATGCTTCCAGCAGTCAAGACTCTAGAATCAACATAATTCAGAATTATTGCATTTTTGCAGACTGTGGCAAGCTTGCTATTTTCGTTTTTTGTTATTGCTGTGCTGGTTTTTGCAAGTTTTGCTGCTTTGATGTTTGATATGGTATTGCCAGATATCGAGACAAAATACGCATGTTTTTTTGAGCCCAGTTTAGGGTTTTTTGTAAATTCTAAAGGGTCGCATGCACGCACAGTGTAATTCGAAAATGATTCAGCAAGCATTGCAGCACATAAAGAATCACCACTACCACAAAACACTGCATTTGACGTTATCTTTCTTTGAGGAGTGAATCTCTCTAAAAACCCAAGTTGTAGTTTGATGTCATTTTCAAATGCGTCAACAGTATTCATGCACACATGATTGAAGATTCCACCTTATGTGCTTTGACGCCATGATGTGATTATTATTACCATATAAAAAATCCCAGATCATGAAGATTACAGTTAGTCATACTCCAGACTCTGATGATGCATTCATGTTTTACGGAATGCTGACTGGCAAGATTCCATCACCCGGATTCACAGTAGAACATGTTATTGCAGATATTGAGGAGCTAAACAGGCGAGCATTGACAGATGAGCTTGATGTGACTGCAGTTTCCGTTCATGCTTGTGCGTACTTGCCAAATCATACCATACTGAGAAGCGGGGGAAGCTTTGGAATTGGTTATGGTCCAATAGTAATTGCAAAGCAACAGATAGCACAGGAAAAACTGCCAAAGCTAAAAATCGCAATTCCTGGAAAGATGACTTCGGCGTTTTTGTTATTACAACTAATGATTGGAAAGTTTGATCATGTTGAGATGAAGTTCAATGACATTCCGGAAGCTGTTCGAGAAGGCAAAGTCGATGCAGGTCTTGTAATCCATGAAACCCAATTATCCTATGAATCTGAAAAACTCGAAAAAATCCTAGATGTCGGAAAATGGTGGGACCAAACCACGCATCTTCCAGTACCTCTTGGAACAAACGTCATGAGTAACAGATTCGACAGACAAACCATCCAAAAGTTCGACAAATACCTGCACGATTCCATTGTGTATGGTCTGGAACACCAAAAAGACGCATTAGAATATTCCATGCAATACAGCAGGGGCAAGCCAGAAAAACTGATAGAAAAATTTGTCAAAATGTACGTAAATGATGTTACCGTAGACATGGGAAAATCCGGAGAGCAGTCAATTCGAACATTCTTTGAGATGGCTACAAAAAAAGACCTAGTGCCAAAATTCAATCTACAGATTAGTTGAGATAGGACGAAGCTAAACACAAGTGCGACTGAACAGGGTTGTTCGCGACTCGACAAACATCAACCACCAGATGATGTTTGTTTCTTGTGTTTGCTTCAGCAGTATAATGTCAAATTCAAAACATAAAGATGATCAAGGCATTGCTTGCAATTTGTTTAATCAAACCACACCAGTTAAACAAACGGCAAGATCAGAGATATTACAAAACTAGTTTTCTAAACAAGTGTTTAGCGGCTCGATTTGTATAATAATGATAAAGCA
>JBJTCW010000114.1:0-13155 GCA_046092065.1 Candidatus Nitrosotenuis sp.
CCATAGTGCAATGGTCCTAGTAGACAAAAAGATTCTAGGTGGAGGCCTTGCCATGCTCATTGTTGGGCTAGTTATCATAGCATATCTGAATTCTACAATACCAATTGGTACTGCAGGTATGACAGATGAGCAAATATTGGATCTTATGAAAAGAGAAGTAGAACACAAGAATTATTCCACTTTGGCTGCAATCTTGACAGGTGTTGGATTTTTGCTGGTTTTGATCAGCTTTGGTGCAAGAAAGAAAAAAGGTGGCGCAAAGACAATAGAGAAAAAGCCATCTGCCCCAACCTAAAGATTTTAACCAAAACCAAGGCATTCTGGATCAATGGTTACAGCAGAGATTAGCCTATATCCAGTGGGTACAGATTCGACCAGTCTTAGCTTTTACATTGCAAAATCAATCGAATCCATTTCTGATGTAGTAGGAGTAAAACACCAGACCACTCCAATGGGAACTATTCTGGAATCAGAAAGCATGGAGAAGATATTTGAGGCATCAAAAATAATGACTGAAACCATTCACAGATTAGGAGTAAAAAGAATCGAGATAATCCTAAAGATAGATTCTAGGACTGACAAAAAGCAAACGGCTCAAGACAAAATGAAATCCTTGGACAGACACCTAAAAAGTGCGTAAAGTCTTGAAAAACGTGTTTCTTTGCGCAGGAGATCTTCCTATTTCCTTGACCATCGTTGCAAGCTCCATTACTGATGAGTTTGTTGGCTTGCCAGCTGCACGATAAATCTCCTCAGAGAAAGCAGTTCCAACCAGGTCGCTTCCACCATTAGACAATGCAACTTGTGCGAGCTTTTTTCCCAATGCGACCCAGTATACAGAGATGTTGTTGAGCACTCCGGCAAGCATCAATCTTGATAGTGCAATCACTTTGAGATCATAAATTGCAGATGACTCGTGGTTTACCTGATGCTTTTGTTCTAATTCAGTATTGTCCAAGCTAAACTTTAGCGGAATGAATGTGATAAATCCGCCAGTCTTTTTTTGCAGCTCTCTCACCTTTACCAAATGATCCACAATGTGTTCTGGCTTTTCTATATGACCATACAGCATTGTGACATTGCTTTTGATTCCAAGATTATGCGCTTGCTCTATTGTGTCAAGCCATTCTTGTCCCGTGCATTTTCCACGTACAATCAGATTGCGAATTTCAGGATGGAATAGTTCTGCACCACCACCAGGCATTGAATCTAGTCCTGCGTCCTTTAGCCTAGACAGGATTTCTTTGATGGATGTTTTGGTTAATTTAGATAGGAAAAATATCTCTGCAGCAGTAAAAGCCTTGACAGTCATGTCTGGATGGTTCTTTTTGATTGTCCTCATCATGTTTTCATAATAATCTAGTTGCAAGCTAGGATGGAATCCGCCGACAATGTGCACTTCTGTTGCACCCATTGATTTTGCAGCTGCCACTCGAGCCTCGATTTGATCAGGCGATAAAGTGTATGCATCGGATTCATCACCCTTGCGATAAAATGCGCACATTTGACAGCTGGCAGCGCAAAGATTTGTGTAGTTCATGTAATATGATGCAGCAAATGTTACAGTGTTGCCGACCAGTTTTTTTCTGACCAAATCAGCTGTTGCACCAACTACAAACTGGTTTGGAGAATTAAATAATTCCAGACCGTCATTGTATGAGAGTTCCTCGCCTGCAAGTGCTTTGTCAATTGCCTTTGAATCCGCAATTAGGTCGCTTAGCATTTGCTAGCTAGTCCAAGATTTGTAAATATAAAAGAAACTACCGAAATAGAAAACACCTTTGGGAATTATCTATTTGCGGTTGTAGTGGATTCCGCCGTATTTTGACTTTTTAACGTCAACTGCTTTATCGGCTTGTTCCTTTTGTGATTCTTCTTTTGCTTTTTGGTCTAATGCACCGAGATCCTTTTGGGTCTTTGGTACTTTGTGACCGCCGTCAATTGTAACTTTGACATCTTTGTCTGCTGAGACTGGAAGGTTTGCTTTTTGTTCTTCGACCTTCATTGCAAATGATTCACGTTGCTTTTCTAAGTCAACTTGAGACTTGCTTGGTCCACCAGATGATGCTTTTGCTGCAATTGCTGCCTTTGCATCTTCTTTGAGTTTTGCAAGGACGTCAGCTGCGGTTGGAAGATCATTTTTCTTTATTGCTTCTGCACGTGCTGCAACAGTTGCTTCGATAGCTTTGGCTACAGGAGTTTTTTCTGCCTGCATTTTTGCCTTGATATCGACTGCTGATTGCTTTTGTGCTTCTAAACGGTCTGCTCTCATTTGATCAAAGGCATCTCTTGCCTTTTCGTTTGTCTCCTTTGCGACAGCTGCAGTGTTAGCTGTTTGTGCATAGGATAATCCGACTGGACCAATAATTGCAGCGGCCAATAGAAGTATTGAAGCTAGGATACCTAGTTTTTGCATATTTGTGCAACCAAGAATTCAATATAAAAATAATGCGCCGATAATTGGGCTAAACTAGGAAAATCTAGGCAGATCGAGGCTTATTCGTCTTTGGAACTAGATGTAGACTTTGATGATTTGATTTTTTCTTGCTTTGCCGCATAGCTTTTCTGTTCTACTTTGCTTTCCATTTCAGCTAGTTTTCTTTGTTCTTCTTTTATGGCCTTGACGTTTGCCTTGCGTTTTTCTTCAAGCATTTTTTGCATGTTTTTTTGCTCAGTCAACGAGTCAACCTTTCCTTTCTTTGTCTTGATATCAGAGTCCAGTTTTGTTTGCTCCAAGTCTTCCTTAGTGTTGACTCCTTTTTGTTCTCCAATTGCTTGCTCGCGTTGCTGCTTTAATTCATCCACTTTGGTTCGGACGTCATCCTTGATTGTCTTGAATTCATCTATTCGTTGTTGTCGCGTTTGTAGGATTTCTTGTCGCTTGGCTTCTTTTTCTGCCTCGGCTTCCTTGCGCTTTGCGTCAAGTTCTTTCTGACTTTGCTTTAGTCTGTCTATGGTTTCTTTGCCACTTTTTTGAATGTCCTTGAGTTTTACTTTTTGTTGTAATTCCAATTTCTTTAGCTTTTCTTCTTGCTGTTTCTCAAATTCAGAGATTCGAGATGCCGCCGTCTGTGTTCCGTGTTGAGTATCTTGATCATCGGAGCTTTGTGCAAAGGATTGCAATACAGGAACTGCTGTAACTGACATCAAAAGAATCAAGCCTACAAAGATAGCCCACTTTTTCATAGTATGACTTCAAAAATTCTACTATAAAATAATACCTCATAATTTGTACAAAAGAAAAATAGACGTACTGTTCAGCTTAGGGGGTTTTTGGTGTCGAGCTGCTGGTAGAGTTTGTTCCAGTGCTAGAACCAGTGCTAGTTCCTGATGAACTAGATTCCTTTGAGCTAGAATCAGTATCTGAACTACTAGATGCGTCTTCAGTGGATGGTTTTTCCAATGCAGGTCGTTTTGCCTTTAGATTGACTAGCTTGTCGAACTTTTCGTTGCGTTTTTGCATTTGCTCGTCAAATCTCTTTTTTGCATCAGACTGTCTTTCTTCAAAGTTTCCGATTTGCTTCTTTCCGTGTTCTTCATACTTTGACTTTACATCAGTGGAATTACCGAATTTTAGCAGTTTTTCTTTTAGACGATCGTCCTTCTTTTGCTCTTTTTCGTTTGCTTTTGCTCTCTTTTCATCTAATTTTTTGAGTCGTTCTGCAAGAATGTCGTTTACTGCTTTTGACTTTTGAAGTCCTTTTTCTCGTATCATTTTTGACTTGTCATCAAAACGTTTTGCGAGTTTTGCCTTTTCTTCGGCAATCGTCATCTGAATTCTTTCCTCATCACTTAGTGGTTTTGAGGAAGACTTTGTCTCGGTTTTTGTTTCTGTTGTCGTAGTTACTGTTGCGCTAGTAGAATTGGTGCTAGTAGAGTTTGTTCCAGCAGTTTGTGCAAATGAATAACCTACAGGACCAACTAGTGCAGCACTTAGTAGTAGTATCGATGCTATGATACCTAGTTTCATACCCAAATGCAATTTTTGTCAGTATTTAACATTGTGGAATAATTTGTAGGCTCGATTGCGCACCAGCTAGCCTTGAAAAGTTTAGTTAGCCTCAATCTGATTTTCAATGCATGGTTTTGCCTTTAGTTGATGAATTCAAACCAAAGTGCTATCTCTGCAATAACACATTTGATACAATAGAATTGCTAAGAGAGCACCAGAAAACACAGCATGCTGAGTTCATGAGCCATCATGAAAACCAGAAAAGAGAGCCTGCACCAGGCGATGTCACCGTATTTTAAAAAATGATAGCTCTGCAAAAAGCAAATCTGTTGTTTTTGAATAAACAGTTTTCAGATGCAATTGTATTATACAATCAAATCCTAAATGCAGATCCAAAAAACCTTGACGCCATAAACAACAAGGGTTACGCATTAGGGAAAATGAAAAAACAACAAGAAGCGATCGCACTGTATGATTTTGGCCTAAGTTTGTACCCAAACGAAAAAACATTGCAAATTAACAAGATTTCATCATTAAGAAAGCTCAAGATGTACCAAGATGCACTAGGCATTTGCAATAAAATCCTGCAACATATACCAAACGATAACATTGTTTTGTATCATAAGGAGCGGATTTTGTATTCAGTTGGGAATTATGCCGGATCATCCAAATGCTGTGACATAATTCTTTCATCATATCCAGATAACGCCGAAGTGTTATTTGACAAGGCAGTAGCACTGGCAAAAATGAAAAATAATGAAATGCTCAAAACGCTTTCAAAGGCAATAAGTGTAGAGCCCAATCTAAAGCTAAAAGCAAAACACCATGATGCGTTTTTAGATCATCTATCTGATCAAGACTTTTTGCGGCTTGTCTCTGATTGAGATTTTAGCATCTTTTCCGCTATTTCTTTTGAGATTTGTGCAATATCATAGGTATCATCGATTTGTAGTGCGTCCTTGAAGCATGCAAGTGCCTCAGACATCATGCCTTTTTCCCCAAGCGACAAGCCCTTGTACGCTAGCGCCATGGCGCATTTGTCATCTAGGAACAATGCTTTCTCATAACGAGATATCGCGTCATCAAATTTACCAAGGCTGTGCAAAGCAGTGCCTTCATTCAATATGGCAGTAACATTTTCAGGACTAAGCTTGGTTGCTTTTGCAAAACATGTCAACGCTTGCTTGAATTTGCCCATGTTTTGTAATGCCACGCCCTTGTCGATTATCGCATCCAGATGATCAGGATTTGATGCCAAAATCTTGTTGTACAATACAATCGCTTCTTCAAATTCCCCTTCATGACACAAGTCCGCTGCCTGTACAAGCATTTTTTCAGTATCCTTCACGATGCTATGTATTGGGATTACAATAGACATTAGTCTTGCTATCAAATACGCCAAGATGAGATTTGTACGTTTTATTTGAAAGGTTGCAGATCCCAAGTCAGCTGTAAGCTAACCAGTTCCATTTTATCGAAACTTGCAAGATAGTATTTTGTGTCCAATCGATGTGTAAAGTGCAATCTCACCTTTTATTCTGCCGACGGGTTGAACGCTCACTTTGAGAGGAATCACAAAATAATCAAACAAAAGGACAACCGAGTGCTAGATTCATTTACGTAGCCATGTCACTAGTGCAATGACAGTTGTTCCAAAAACTCTTTTATTCTACCCATGTTTAGCGTCATCATAGCCTTTGTCAGTATCATTTGATACTAACTTGGATTTGAAACACAATCCAAGCACATTATGAATGCCGGTTTCTCGGATCCAGCTCAAGTGCACGATTAAAACACTCTAAGGCATCATCATATCTTCCAAGGCTTCTAAGTGCGGCTCCTTTTTGATTTAGAATTGTCGGATTTTTTGGCTCTAAAATAAGGGCCTGCTCAAAGTAAGACAGGGCATCCTCAAAATTGCCAGCTAGGAGTAGATTGTTGCCTTTTTCCAGCATTTCAGATACACTAGGCATACAAATCACTACAAAACACAATCATTTGTATTTTAAGCTCGGATGAACTTTGCACATTCGCATTTACTGACAAGGCAGACTTCGTTGTTTCTCAGATGATCATGCAGCAAATGCCCACATCCAGAGTTGCGACATGTCCTTTGTTTGAGTTCTCTCTGCACCACTTGTTGGGCAATCAGATTTGCCTTTTCTTTGGTATAGTGCTTTTTTTCAAGATAATATCTGACTATTTTCCCATACATTTTGTTAAAGTCAAATCTTCTTTCTAACACAAATACGCTATATTCATGGATGAATTTATTGACCTCTTGAGATAATTTGAAAATTCTTTTAAAAAAACCATACAACTTTTAATATTTGTAAAGCGTATATCATACTCGTTGGTTCTAGATAAAACAGACATAAAGATTCTCAAAAATCTTCTAGTTGATGCGCGGTTGTCATCAAGACAGCTTGCACTCAAGCTTGGCATGTCAACTGTAACAATACTTACCAGAATAAAGAAAATGGAGCAGGAAAAAATAGTCAAAGGATATACTGCGATAATTGATCATGAAAAGCTAGGATACGACCTTACTGCAATAATTGAGATTTACACCAAAAAAGGCAAAATGGTGGAAATAGAGCAAGACATAGCAGGTATGGAAAACGTCTGCGCCGTATACGATGTGACTGGAGAATCAGATACCGTGCTTGTTGCCAAGTTCAAAAACCGCGATGAGTTGAGCAAATTTGTCAAAACTCTATCATCAAAGCCAAACGTGGACAAAACCGTGACCAACATAGTCCTAAATACCGTAAAAGAGGACTTTAGGCTCGTATAAGCAATATTAATAAAATTTTGACCAGCCTTCAGAATCAATGAACAAGCTTGTAGTCTTGGCATTGGCACTAGTTTTGATACCTGCAATGTCTCACGGACAGCAGATCATAACTGACAAGACACAGCGCGGATCAGAAGAGATTTCAGAATATTACAAACCAGAGGATGTCAAGCTTGCAATGATAGTTATCGCAATAGCTGTAGTTTCAATATTTTTGTATCTTGGTCGTGACATAATACTGAGAAGAAAATCGGAATATGAGAAAAAAGAATACGAGTCAAAAAAGGACCGAGACTATGAGAAATATCACTCTGAATGGACCGGTTATGATGAGGACTTTTTTGGGGCAAAAAAATCCAAAGAAGCACGAGAATTTCAAAAAATGATGCATGATTCTGCATTGCCAAATTATTACGCTGCACTGGAAACAACGATTGACTCTACACAAGAAGAGATCAAGGCAAAGTTCAGACAATTGGCAAAAGAAAACCATCCTGATAAATCCAAAGACGAGAAAAGCGCAGAAAGGTTTGCCGAGATTACAGAGGCATACGAAGTCTTGTCAAATGAAGAGACCAAAAAGGATTACGACAAATACTACAAAGCATCATTTGGTGGATAATGTCTCTACTATGACCAGATTCATCTCAAAGCCACCATTTTTTTGTACATAGTTAGTCAGGTTTGCAAGTATCTGCAATGACGAATTTCCATTTGGGATTATCTGGATTTTTGCAAATTCAGCGTTTGGTCCAAGCATTGTTTTTGACAATGATTTTGACAAGCTGGGATCACTGACAAACACTTTGGCCTTGAACGCCATTGTATCGGAAAAATAAACACCGCCTCTAGTGGTAGGCTTGTTTACAGGAACATCAGAATAGCCAATCTCTGAAGAATCTACAGAATATTTCGCATTTTGGACCATGATGTGTGAAATCCCAGTTTTGTTTTGGACTAGTTTTTGCAATGCGTCCTTGTCAAGCATTATTACCAAAATCCATGCAATATCATATTGAATCTTTGGCAGTATTGCAAAGCAAAATTATTGACAAAAATAGTGCAAATGTTATAATTTTTTCATTACCTGACTAGCTACAGATTTAAAACTGGAGTATAACGAATACGCTAATGCAAATGTTTGCAAATCCACAGACTTTGCGCAATGAAATTTTGAATCTAGCTGCATCGTGTGGTCTGAATAGTCCATGTTACACCAAAATGCTGGATTATACAATAAGGCTTTTTGAAAGTCAGGGATTAGGAAAAGAGTACTATGGATATCACAACATTTCTCACGAGCTAGAAGTAACCTATGTCACATTAATCGTTCTAAAATGGAAAAGCATTCTGACAAACATCAAAGAAGAAGATTACAAGTATCTTTATGCAGCTGCCCTGTTTCACGACTTTGATCCTCAAAAAAGTGTAGACAAACCACATGAAGACAATGTGATACGATTTTTGACCCAGGACCAAAACCTAAACCAGATTCTCAAAGATGCAGACTTGGACATTAACATAATCATGGCACTAATCTTGCGTACTACATATCCATGGAGGGGTGAGCTCAAAGAGCATGCAGAAGAACAAATAGCAAAATGCTTTGAGAATTCCAAAATCACCCAAGGTAATGAAAAAATGCAAGCATACTATATGCGCCTAGGATGGTTGCTATCAGTAATAGACAGAGTTGGCGGTTATTCTTTAGGAGATTTCACAAAAGCAATGGATATGGCAAAGAAAAACGCGCACGCACTTGCATGGCCACCTTCATTCATTGTAAAGCGTTCCGTAGGATATTTCGAGGATCTCCTAAATACAGAAGCAGAAATGTGTGAAACTGTTTTGCATGCACTTCCAAAAGACATGAGAAAAAACTTTATGGATACAGTGACTGGATTTTTGAATCTAAGACAGCAAGAGATCAAGATTCAATCTGAATACTTGTATGAAAATCTAAGACTGGTTCCAAAAATAGAGCCAATGCGTTCAAGGCAAGACAAGGACTTTCAGGCATTGCTCTTTGAAATATTCAATGAATTACCAACACCACTTCAGATAAACCGAGAGAATTTTCTCAAAACGATTGAAAGTCCAAATACAATACTCAACACATTGCGCGTAGGTGGAACCGACGGCCCGATAATCGGCTTTGCCAAGGGCGGACCACTAGAGAATTATGTCCTGCGACCAGAGATAATTGATGGGAATTTTGGCAAGCACAATACAGTCTTTTTGGAGCCAATCGCATTAAAGATGGGATATTGGGGACTGCGCGGTGGAAGCGAAATGAGACATCTATTCACAATGCAGGCACATTCCATGAACTACAAGTATCTGACCAGCTTTGCCCTAAGAGATGTAATCCAAAAACGAATAGAGGGAAAGGAAAAGGCAGAGTTCGTTACCAAGTTCGACCCAGAGCGCTGGGACTATTACAGGATTGAATTATAAGCAAACTCTTTAGTATTCCACGACTTTGTATTGATTCGTGCTAAGGCTAGCCGCAGTCTTTACCATTTCAGTTTTAATTTTTGCCTCGTATGATTCAGCCTTTGCCCTAGATGGAACACAGAAAGCCGAAATCAAAAATCCACGCCTGCTCAACTCTTTTGGCGAGACGGTACCACAAAATGTCAATACCGGTCAGCAGGTACAGATTTCAGCAGACGTCCAAAACAAGCAAACAACCACCCAGTCGTTTGTCTATATTGTCCAAATTACAGATGATAGAGACGTCATATACAAGATCACGTGGTTTTCCGCATCGCTAAACCCACAACAGTCATTTTCACCTGCAATATCATGGACCCCGGTTTGGCCAGGCTCTTATACAGCACACATCTATGTCTGGGATTCCATAAAGGACGCAAATGCAATTGCCCAGCAAAACCAAATCAAAATCACTGTAAGCTAGATTCTGCTAAATATAGCAATTCAGTACAAATTTTGTGAGTCTTACAAGCCAGCAGAAAAAAATCGCAGTTGGTTCATTTCTAGGATGGTCACTTGATGGATACGATATAGTTCTGATGTTATTGGTAATACCATCAATATCGCAGCTATTTTTTCCATCAGAAAACCCAGTGTTTAGCATAATTGCAACATTTGCATCATATACTATTACTCTGATAATGAGACCTCTTGGATCGGTAATCTTTGGCGTCTACGGAGATAGATTTGGTAGAAAAAAATCCATGATAATTACAATAATTGGATTCTCTGTTGCAACATTCGCAGTTGGATTATTACCAACATATGCAATGGTTGGCATTTTGGCACCAGCATTTTTGATATCACTAAGACTTATCCAAGGAATCTTTGCAGGCGGTGAATGGGGAAGCGGTGCCGTACTAACAATAGAAAGTGTACAAAAGCAAAAGCGCGGATTATTGTCAGGATTTTTGCAGAGTGGATTTTCGTTTGGATTCTTGCTTGCAGCCATTGCATTTCAAATAATAACAATATTGTATCAAGGTCAGGCCTTTGAAGAAATAGGATGGAGAATTCTGTTCTTTACTGGAATGATTCCAGGCCTTGTGGCATTGTTTGTCAGATTCAGCATGGACGAGTCCCCACTTTGGACAAAAAACAATAACGAGAAAAACATCGAAAAATCCCCGCTCAGAAAAATAGTGCTAGGCCAGCACAAAAAAGAGTTCATCTTGTGCGCAGCCATAATGACTGGGCTTGTGTACATGTATCACGGATCAATTAGCATTTTGCCCACATATCTTCAGCAGTTTGGAGGATTTGCCAAGCCAGAGATTGCAAAAATGATGATTTTTGCCACAGCCACATCATGGCTTGGCATGATTTTTACTGGATGGCTATCGCAAAGAATAGGCCGCAAAATGGCAATCCTGATTTTTTCTGCAACATCAATTCTTGTCTGCATTCCATTTGCGGTATTGCTTTTGCAGAAAGGCCAGTTCGTGGAATTGTTTGTCATGGTTTACGCATTTGCAATATCTACTGCATCTGGTCCAATTCCAGCATTTTTCTCAGAGCGATTCCCAACCAATCTCAGAAACAGCGCGGCCGGATTTTCATACAATGCAGGTCTAATTTTTGGATCATGGTCTCCGTTAATTGCTCTAAATCTAATGACTGGAGTTGCAAAGGAAATGATCCCAATAATGCTTGGAATCAACATCATAATTGGCGCAATTATTGTGATAATTCCCACCATTCTTAGCCGAGAAACCAAACACTTGGAGCTTGATTGATAAGGATTGCTTCCAAATGATCAGTAGAGTAAAGATCCACGCTCGACTATTCGGTTAAATAATTTTTACAGGATTCCGCTAATAGAAGATCTTTGCAAAACATAACATCATGATAGGCTATTGCGTCAAATGCAGAGCAAAACGAGAAATGTCAGGCATAAAGCCAGTCACAATGAAAAATGGCAAGCCTGCAACAAAAGGAACATGTCCATCATGTTCAACAGCTATATTCAGAATCGGAAAGGCATAAGCCTTTTCTGATATTTTTTCAACCTAGAAATTCCACTCTGGCGTTATTCCATTCCAAAGCGATTTTAGAGAACTAGGGTCTTTTCCAATTTCTTCAGTGATACGGTTTTTCAGTGCAAAAAACATGTTTTCCAGTGCATCTGCACCGCCATCCGCATAGAGTTCTTTTCCAACTTCAGTGATCCTTTCTTTTTTTGCAGATACCTCTGGGGAATCTGGATTCTGAAGACAAAATGTCAAAAGATCAATTAGTTCTTCTTCTAGCATAAAGTCCAAGGCAAAATATGGACTTTACACGCCAGATATAGCCATTTTGATAATCAGAAGATTATCGTTATTGCTATTCCTATTAGCGCCAATATTCCCAAGCCCCCTACGGCAAGGCAGTATTTTCGCCCGGCACTACGGAGTTGCCTGCTTTTGTATGATCTATCTCGCCTGTCAGTAATGTTTTCTTCAAAGAGTTTTTTTGTGTCATAGAACTGCCAGCCAAGAATTGAAAGCCAGATTACAACCACAATTGAGCGAAGTGCGGCAATGCTTGGCAGTATTGACTCGTCGCTTCTTTGTATTGATGGAATTGCAAAAAATAAAACAACCGCTATGATGGATACTGCTAGGACCTCTATTCCTTGCCTATACTTTTTTAGCTGAAAATATCCAAACCCTTGTAGACCAACAAGTCCTGGAGCTAAAGACAGAATCAAGCTTAGTGTTTTGTTTTTTCGCCAGGATTGTCTTTGTGAGGATCTTTTCTTTCCTAGTTCTGTCAGTATGTCGTATTCTTCTATTGTTATTTCTCTTCTGGATAGTTTTTGCCTTAGATCACTTTGTTCTGTTGTTTCATTTTCTATGATTTTTGGAGTAGAGTCAGGTGTTGTGGTCTGACCCAGTAATGTATCAATGTATTTTTGATCCGATGAATACAACGGTGAGCCGCGTCTCAGAGTCTCAACAATGTGATTTAGTCTTCCTGTATCGCCGCGTCTGGATTGTATAATTTCCAATATTTTGTTGATTAATTCTTCAGACAACTTGAATTTTGATTCTATTTAGACACATAAATTAGATGCCATTGATTCACAAATAGATGAAATTTCTATGCAATAGCGCTAAAACCAATCAGAGGCAAATACCATGAAGCTTGACCAAATAGATCTGGCGTTTTTGCATTTAGCAATAACAAAAAATGGAAAATTCGATGAACGGGACCTTGCAGGCTCGGATCTTGCATATCTAGGAGTAGGCAGAACCCTGGACAAAATAGCGCATCTCAAAGAAAACAACCTGATCAAAATAGACAATGCGTTCTTTGCAATCACAGATACTGCAAGGCAACTTCTTTGGAACAGGGACGAACCACTTCAGACAAGAATTCTCAGATTACTTCAGATAAAATCATTTGAAGAACATGACATTATAAAATATCTAAACGAGCCAGAAAACTCAATCCAGCAGCAAATCGATGAATCCAGAAAACGCGGTTTATTGATATTTACCACAATAAAAAAAGATGAAAAAATCATCAAGGTTTGTGAGCTAACGCATGACGGACAGCAACTATTGCAAATCCAGTCACTTGACCCAACATCGCAGTTACTCAGGACACTAGACGATATTGCGTCAAAGATTCAAGGCTCAAAAATAGAGGAATCTAAAATAAAATCAATTCTATTACAATTACAGTCTATATCTGCGGAGCTTGCACGGGATCAACCTTCAAAATAGACCTGATCTTGTCCTGAATTTGCGCCAGGATGAGCTCGGCTTTTTCCTTGTTCTCAAATGATTCCTTTTTGTTGTCCATTATAGAGTCGATTTCATAGCTCTTATCCACCAGTACCCGTGCAACGTGCTCATCGAGTGTTCCATTGCCCATCAAATAATACGCAAAGACTGTGTTCTTTTGGCCTATTCTGTGGAGT
>JBJTCW010000115.1:0-2757 GCA_046092065.1 Candidatus Nitrosotenuis sp.
TGCCATGGTCCCAAGTAACAGATGCAGGCCATACGCAGATAGCGCCTGGAACATTTACCTGTCTTTCAATTGGTCCCGCACCAGAAGACTTGATTGACAAAATCACGGACGAGCTAAAACTGCTGTAATCCACAGAATAGATATAATGCGGTGAGAAAAACCAATCATCTGTGAAGTCAAAGATAAAGGGACTTATTGTTGCAGCATTTTTTGGCGTTATTCTACTTACATCAACACTTAGCGTTGCAGTAAACAACAACCCACAGCAAACTCCACAAGATCAAGCCACGACAACTGGTACACCTGCAGACAATTTTCCAGACGACAAACGTGTACAATTTTGCGGAAGCGGAGATGCCAAGTCTACTCCATATGTAAAAGAATTCAAAATTCCAACGGACTGTACACAACCCTTGGCAATTACAACTGATGATTCCGGTATGGTGTATTTTGGACAGACAAACACTGGCAAAGTAGCCAAGTTTGATCCTAGCACAGAATCCTTTACTGAGTATGACAATCCTGATTGGCCTGCAAGGGGGCAATCAATGATTTGGGGAATGGACTATTCAGATGGAAATATCTGGTATACCGATGATGCGTTTGATTCAATTTGGAAGTTTTCAACATCTGATGGCAAATACACAAGAGTGGCATATCCGACACAAGAAAACTCGTTGCCGCAAAAAATCAAGATAATTGGCAATAACGCAATCATAAATGATTTCAATGAAGGCAAGATCAGCTTTTACGATATCACACAAACAGGTGCAAACAAAACATACACAAACATCCCTACTCCACTCCATGGCTCTTTTGTAGGCGGCTTTGACGTGGACCAGAAAGGCAATCTCTGGTACACGAACTGGCTTTTCAGACAGGGCGGCGCGCTGGTAAAATTTGACTATACGAAATTCTCAGAATTTGTAAAACAGGGAGCTGACCAAAGCGCTACAGTTGGAGACTTTTCCAAGGTGTATGATTTTCCTGGTTCCATTGCGGCTCCAAACGGACTCAGCATTGACAAAAACGGAAACATATGGATTGCAGATACCGACAAGAGCTCATTTTACAAGTTTACAGAGTCTGATCAGTCATTTACAAAATACACTACATCTGACGCACCAGTATCTACATTTGGAAATGTAACTGGAGTCATAAAATCTCCAATAACCAAGCCATACTGGTCGCAAATCCAAGGCGATAAACTGTTCATCAACGAGCAGGCTGCAAACACAATGGCAGTCTTTGACACACAAAAAGAATCCATGGTTGAATATCTGATCCCATCAAAGAATCCTATCTGGGCAGACTGTGGAATGGAGCAGGACTGTGGCATTGCCCAAGTGTTTGGTTTCAAAGTTGTGGGCGATACTATATGGTTTACAGAATGGGTTGAGAACAAGATAGGCAAAATAGACCTTGCAACTCCTCTGCCAGTCACACTGGATGTATCTGAAAAACAATTTACAATTCTTCGAGGACAAGCTGCACCTGTCGATGTCACAATAAACACTACTATTCCAACACAATTACTTGCAAGACCTACATCGGAGTTTTCTGATATCCTAGTTTCTTCACCTACAGGACAGATCACTGGCTCGCAAACAATTCCATTATACATTGAAACCAACCCCTCTGCATTGCCTGGAACATACAAAGTTGCACTATCTGCAAGAACCGCTGATGTAACCGTGTCTGAATTTGTTACAGTAACAATACAGTGATTCCAAAAATAGATTCTGATATTGGAATTGGATTATACACTACAAAATTTGCTGGCTGTGGCGGAAAGATTCGGTCATCACATGAGGATTTTCTAGTATCTGAAATTCTTAACAAGAAAATCACTGATTCGCTTTCTAACAAAGAAGGCTATGCGGTATACAAGCTGACAAAGTCTGGTATAGACACAAACCATGCACTAGATTTGATATTCAAAAAAACCGGAGTTCACCTAAAGGCACTGGGACTCAAAGATGCACATGCAATAACTACCCAGTATGTGTGTTCTGTAGGACAAAACAAATCACTCCCAAATTATTCTGATGGAAAAATAACTCTGGAACATATAGGATTTGCAAAAAAGCCACTTTCTGGAAAAGACATGACTGGGAATCATTTTACAATACGTATCGATGGTGCCGACAAAACCCTAAAAGATTTTGCAGAACATGACAAAATTCTAAACTTTTATGGATACCAAAGGTTTGGCTCAAAAAGACCTGTAACGCACTTGATTGGAAAAGCAATAATCCAAAAAAGATTCACAGATGCGATAAATCTGATTCTGTCATTTACATCGGAATACGACACCATAGAAAATACAAAAATCCGAAAAGAAATGTCAGATTCAGCAAACTATTCAGAAGCTTTGAAGACAATTCCACCGCAAATGGACTTGGAGCGAACCGTACTGTCTGAAATGATTATCCATGGGGATCCGCAAAAGGCACTGCACAAGCTTCCAATTGGAATGCGACGACTGTATGTTGAGGCATACCAGTCGTTTTTGTTCAATCTGACTATATCTAACGCGTTCCAATATGGCGAGGAATTGTTTGCACCACAGCAAGGCGATGTCTGCTTTGATAAAAACGCCAAGCTAGGCAAATACGAAATGGACCCGTTGCAAAGCCTTGCTATACCACTGGTTGGATTTTCATATTTCAAAAAGACGCGATTTGACTATCACATTTCAAAGATACTGGAACAAGAGCAGATCAAGCCATCTGATTTCTATCTAAAGGAAATGCA
>JBJTCW010000116.1:0-9154 GCA_046092065.1 Candidatus Nitrosotenuis sp.
CAATACGCAAGCTGTGAAGACGCCGCGACGATCTGACCCAAAAAATAATTCAAGATTGTTTTAAATAAGCTAGTTTCAGCTGTCCCATAGTGAAAACAGATTACGACTTGATTGTAGCTGGTGGCGGACTTGCAGGAATGATTGCCGCACATTCTGCATCTCATTATTCTAATCAAAAATTATCAATTCTTGTAATAGACAGAAATCAGCCAATCATGCTTGGCAGCAAATCAATCAATGGATGGGTTTGCGGTGATGCCGTATCAAAAGAAGCAGTAAGTTACATGGAAAGCAGGATCAATGTTTCATGGGGAGCGCCGGAAATAGAACACAAAGTAAAAGGAGTCATGGCATTATCTCCAGACAGAGAAACATCCATTCCTTTTGATGGCGACGGATTTTTGCTAAACAGGCAGCAGCTACCACAAACCCAATACAAAGAATCGCTAAAACGTGGAATCAATGTTGAATTTCAGATAAACCTCACTGGTTTGATCTATGACGGAAACCAGGTAATCGGCGTAGAGGGCCTAGATCACAAGACAAAACAGCCATACAAAAAAACAGCCAAAGTTGTCATTGATGCAACCGGCGTCACATCGATGCTTCGAAATCAAATTAAAAATACTACAAAGATGGAGCGTAGAATAGACAGAACCGACCTAGAGTCAACTGGACGTCACATCATGTATTTTGAGCAGGGAGAAGACGACTTGTCCGAGTTTGATCCTGATTACTGCCTAATTCACCTAGACCAAGATATTGCTCCAGGCGGATATGGATGGGTGTTTCCAAAAGGCAAGAACAAGGTCAACATCGGCCTTGGTGTAGAAAAGACAATACTTGATAAAAGAAACAAAAGACTAGGTAAGACCGATGACGTTAGTGGTTTGATAAATCAGTATGTTGCACGAAACAGAGCAATCAAAAATCCAAAAATTTCCACAGATCCATCAGATTCACACAATGCAACTGGCAACTTTCAGGTTTCGGTCAGAAGACAAAATGATTGCATGGTAGCAAATGGATTCATGTTGGTTGGAGACTCTGCATGGATGCCAAAACCACTAGATGCTGGAGGCATAGGCCCCGCATTAATCGCAGGAACCATAATTGGCAAAAATGCAGCTCATGCAATCGAATCTGGAGATGTAACCGAAAAGGGATTGTGGCAGTATAATGTTGATTATATCAGAGAATACGGATACAAGACAGCAGGCCTTGAGGTATTCCGACGATTGTTGCAAATGCTGACTAATGACCAAATCAATTATGGCATGAAGCACTTTTTGGGCAACATGGATGTGGAAGCAATCAGTAAAGGCGAGCACCCAGACTTTTCAATGGTAGGCAAAATGGGAATGCTCATTCGCGGTGCATTAAACAAAAAACTTGCAGACGGTCTACGATACACAACACAACAAAACAGATGGCTGACAGAACATTATGGTAATTTCCCGACTACTCCAGAAGGATTTGAAGAATGGCGCAAAAAATTGCTCAAGACAATGAACGAGTCTTATGAGCACTTGGCCAAGTGGGATAACTAGTCAGAGAACTAATTATTTTAAATAAAGTACAAGCACTCAAAAATCATGTTGCAGGCATCATCTTCATACCTAGACTGGAACAATTCCTTGGACGTTTTGGGCAAGGCGTATGATTCTGGGATATTTGCACTAATTATTGGTCCAAAGGGGACAGGCAAAACAACTCTAGTACGAGAGTTTGCGGCCAAAAAAGGTGCCAAGCTAGAATCAATTAACTTTAGTCTTAGAACTAGAGAAAGCCATCTGATTGGAACCAAGACTCTCAATGATGGAACAATTGGATTTGATGAGGGTATTTTGATAAAATCAATGAAGGAGGGAAACATTCTGTATTTGGATGAGTTAAATGCTGCAGAAGCAGACGTATTGCTCAGACTGGACGAAGCATTAGACGATAGAAGGCAAATTGTACTCAAAGAATCTACAGGCGAGACAATTAATGCGAATCAAAAATGGTTTGTCATTGCTACAATAAATCCACTAACACATGTAGGAACAAAAGAGCTGCCACCGCAACTACTCAGCAGATTCCCAGTTAGAATCAGACTGGATTATCCTCCAGAAGAGACTGAATTTCAAATTGTAAAACAATACATGAAAGGAAATCATGATGACAAGCTCAGACAAGGAATAAAGCTCGCAAACACATTACGCCAGGCAGCTGCAGTGGAAGAATTGTATTATTCGCCTAGTCTTAGAGAAACTATAGCATTTGCAAAACTTTTGGATTCTGGCCTTGATGCAAAAAAGACAGCAGATATTGTATTTGCAAACGTTTACTCACAGTGGGGAAATGTCGAATATCAAAAGGTAAGCGATATCATCACATCCATGTTTGGTAGATAATGCAATCATTACAACTACGAAACGACACTCTAGTAGAAATTGCTACATTTTTGATAAGAAGATGGTCTGAGAAGGAAAAAATCACAGTAGAGTTTTCAGATAAAAAAGAAACAGTTACAAAACTAAAGGAAAACAAGGTCAGCCTTGTCTCACCTGAGCGATATACAGGCACGGATTTTGACAAATACAGACAGTTTCGCGTGGCAATTTGGTACGAAGCAATGCGAATCAAGTTTTGCAAGAAAATTCTATCCAATGATCACGCATTTGGATTTATTCTGAATACTCTAGAAACACGACGAATCGAATCACTGGGAAGAAAAATTTGGAGAGGAATGGATGAAGAATTGATTTTTTCATACACATATCTATGGTTGTACAGGCCTCAGCTAGGAAATATTTTAGGAAAATCAAGGATAGTGGAAGCATTTTTCCAAAAATTTTTGTTAGGAGACATCAAAGGTGAATTACAGCCTAGCTTTGCAGACAGAGTTGCCCTAGCATCTCAGAAAGCAAAAGAGATTGTTGCCGAAGCGGTTGAGAAAAAACATGACACTGAATGGCTAGAGAAAAGAGTTCCCGAGATACTTGGCATATTAAACATTGATTCACTGACAACAATACCACTTGCAGTACCATGGAAAGGCCCTGGCCTTATGATAACGCCTCAAGACTTTGCAAAAGCGATGCAAAAGATCATTCAAAACAAAGAAACAGACTTTGGAAAAATTGACATTGATAATATAATATCTGGAAAAAACATTGCAGATGAATTCAAAGTTATCAAAGAGGAAGATAAGAAAAATCAGAACAGGGGATTGGATAACGAGTCAATTGGAATCCAAATTCCCGGATCTACAAATGTGGATGAGACCAGAATTTATGATCAGGACTTGATAGGAAATCTCAAGACCAGATTCAAAGAATGGAAAACCAGTTGGAAGGAACAACACGCGTTAGTAGGAGACGAGTTTGATGAGGAATCATACATAGAAGGTTACAAGCCATTTGTTATAGACGTCAAAAAATCAATAAAATCAAAGATAGTCATACTGCTTGATCATTCATCT
Organism: Candidatus Nitrosotenuis sp.; assembly: GCA_046092065.1. Taxonomy (GTDB): domain Archaea; phylum Thermoproteota; class Nitrososphaeria; order Nitrososphaerales; family Nitrosopumilaceae; genus Nitrosotenuis. Next base: position 3,467 of record JBJTCW010000116.1, read on the forward strand.
AGCATAACAGATCAACAAACAGAATACAAAAAGGCAACACTAGCACTCTGCGAGGTCTTGTCATTTTTGAAGATAAAATTCTCTGTTTTTGCGTTCAATACAGTGCAAAAACAGGTAATATGCTGGATGGTCAAGCCAGAAGATGTAAAGTGGAATAATGCTTGTGCCAAAAGATTAGCGCAGATAGAGGCAAACGGTGGAACACCTTTGGCAGATGTTTATCAAAAGATATCTCCAGTATTGAAATCAAAAAAGCCAGACATTTTTCTGACATTATCAGATGGTGAGCCATCAGACCCAGACGCTGTAAGAACAATGGTAAAATCACTAAAAACGCTTGGAATCAAAATGGTGGCAATTGGCGTAGGCCATGACACATTTAGTGCAACCACAATAGCAAACAATTTGAAATATTTAGGATATGAAAAAACGCTAGCAGTATCAAGACTAAAAGACATTCCTAATCGAGTCCTTACGGTTTTACAGACAAGCTAAAAACAAAAATTCTAAATCTAGCTCAAAATTAGCACAATCAAATGAACATAGAGATAACACCAGAAGAATTAACCCAAGTTTTACAATCAAAATCCAACACTCTGATTTTGGATATTCGTGCCAAAGAAAATTACATGGGAGGACATATCTCTGGCGCCGCAAACGCAGTATGCAATTCCATGCAACAAAAACAAATCATAATGTCAAAGATTCCACCAAGCATGAAAGTCATTTTAATCGATGATGATGGTGTAGAGGCAAAGCAAAACGCCACAATGATGGCACGATTTGGCTTTGATGCCCACTATCTAAAGGACGGAATCAAGTCATGGAATGGTGAGCTAGTAAAGAGCACTCAAGACACAATAGTTTCTGGAGACAATCTCTGGAATTCAATCAAAAATGATAACGATGTGTTTTTGCTTGATGTCAGAGAACCTCAAGAATTTGCAGAGTATAGAATTCCAGGAGCCATAAACATTCCATTATCACAGCTTTTCATGCCAGGATCACAATCGCAACTACCAAAGGACAAAAAAATTGTTACAATTTGCTCTCATGGAAATCGCTCCATGGTTGCAACATTTGCACTTGCGCAAAATGGATTAGAGTCAACATCTCTTGTTGGAGGAATGTCGTTGTGGAACCAGGTTCTCAATGCAACCACACTAAAAGAAAACGATGTTACAGTAATTCAAGTAGAAAAAGTTGGCAAGGGATGCCTGTCACATATCATTGGTTCTAATGAAGAAGCAGTCGTAATTGATCCGACATACCCGCCAAAGAAATATGTCGAATTTGCACAAAAAGAAGGACTAAAGATCACCAAGGTAATTGACACTCATCAGCATGCAGATCATGTCTCTGCTGCAAAAGACTTGGCTCAGATTGCAGATGCAAAACTATACCTGAGTAATCTAGAAGAATACAAGATCAATAGTGAAAAAATCGAAGACGGAAATACCATACCATTTGGAACAAAGCAACTCAGAGTAATCCACACGCCAGGCCATACACCAGGTGGGATGACGTTTGTCTTAGATGACAAGTATGTCTTTTCAGGAGATGTTTTGTTCGTGGAAGGAATAGGAAGGCCGGATCTTAGAGATCAAGCGGAAGAATTTGCTGCAAAACTATACGATACTTTGCACAACAAGATACTAAAATTCGGAGATGATGCCAAGATATTTCCGACTCATCATGGAGAAGGAATCATGCCTACAAAGGATGGCATATTTTACACTACAGTACAAAACGCAAAGAAACTTCCATTGTTAGATTTAGGCCAAACAGAATTTGTAACCAAAGTAGTAAGCATAACAACCCCAAGGCCAATGAATTATTCGATGATCATCAAGGTAAACAAAGGAATCATCCCAATATCTCCAGAACAAATTCCTGACTTGGAGATGGGTCCAAACAGATGCAGTATTCGAATGTAATTGAGCATTTTCAAGTGTCTTTCTGTATCACAACCATTTGCTGATCTTATCATTAAAGGTAAAAAAACAATTGAGCTTCGCCATTGGAATACAAAATATCGTGGCGAGATTCTAATTCATTCCCCTTCCAAGATCAAACTAGACGATTGTAAAAGGTTGAAGATAGATTCTCAAAGTTTTATCACTGGTGCAATCATTGGTAAGGCCACTATTTACGATGTGAAAAAATATCAAACAAAAAAAGAGCTGATCGCTGACAAGAAATTTCATTTTGCAAATGATGATTATTTTTCTGACAAGACATTTGGTTTTCTCTTAAAAAAACCAAAAGAGTTCAAAATTCCAATATCAGCAAAAGGCAAGCTAGGGCTATTCGATATAGAACTAGAGAATGCAAAAACAAAGGATGCAGATATCACGACTGAAATCTTTGATGAAGAATACAGAACCCAATGGATTAACCATCATTAACTGAATCCAGCGCCAAACTTGTCCCCATCCTGCAGAGGATCTACGTCTTTGGCGTTCTTTAACGTCAAATACAAAAGTGTCTCATTTACCAGATCTACAGAATCATCACTGCTCAAACTGAACTTTTTTTGGGCAAAATCACAGTATTTTTGGAGTTTTGCTTGGTCTTGTTCATTCAAAGAGACATTATCACGCACAAGTAACTCTGCAACATCCATTATCTGAGAGTTACGTGCATTATCATCCATGAATTGATACTGTATAGCTAGTTTTTAAGCAGTTGTAAAATCATTTTTGGCTTTGCTGTAGCTTGTCCCAGTCTGCCAAAAACGCTTTGAGTCCGTTGTCTGTTAATGGATGTTTTAGCATTTTGCCTAAAACATCTGGCGGCAATGTCACTACATCGGCTCCAATCTTTGCAGCTTCTACTACATGCATCGGGTGTCGAACACTTGCAACCAGAATTTGCGTCTTAAAGCCATAGTTTGAAAAGATTTGTTTTATTTCTGCAATTAATGACATGCCATCTTGGCCAACATCATCCAGTCTTCCGATAAATGGGCTGACATATTTTGCACCAGCCTTTGCTGCCAAGAGAGCTTGGTTTGGAGAAAATACCAGAGTCACGTTTACCGGTATGCCTTCTTGTGCAAAGCTTTTGCAGGCCTTTAGTCCATCTGCAGTCATTGGGACCTTGATTACAACATTAGGACCATACTGTTTTAGCTTGTGTCCTTCATCCATCATTCCGGCATAGTCTGTTGCTACTACTTCGAGGCTGACATCGCCTTTGATTATTTTTGTAATCTCTGCCATTGCTGCTTGAGGATTGCCTCCTTCTTTTGCTAGTAGTGAAGGATTGGTAGTAATTCCATCAAGTAATCCCATGTCGTTGTATTGTTTTATTGCTTGTAGATTTGCAGTGTCAAGAAAGATTTTCATTTTTTCTTACCGATGACTTCTTTGACTGCTTTTGCTATATTAATTGATGTTATGCCGTGCTTTTCCAAAAGCAGTGGAATCTCGGCATCACGCGCAGACTCACCGAATTTGTCGTTTACTCCCACACGCTTGATTGGAACAGGATACAATTCCGACACTACTTCAGCTACTGCAGAGCCAAATCCGCCCATGATATTGTGCTCTTCGCAGGTAACGATGCATCCTGTTTCTCTTGCAGACTTCTCTAACAATTCAGCATCAATTGGTTTTATTGAGAACATGTCAATTACTTTGCAGTTTGTTCCTTCTTGTTTTAGCGAATCAGCTGCTTCTAATGCCATTTTTACTGTAAGGCCGCATGCAGCTATTGTGCAATCTGTTCCTTCCCTCATTGTGATTCCTTTACCTATTTGGAATTCTTGAGAGTCCGAGTGTACCACTGGAGACAGATTTCTTGTTAATCGCATATAATGTGGGCCATATCGTTGTGACATTATCCAAGTAAGCTTTTCAACTGCTACAGTATCAGCAGGAATCAAGACAGTCATGTTTGGCATTACCCGCATTATTGCATAGTCCTCAACTTGTTGGTGTGAGCCACCATCTGCGCCAACAGATATTCCCCCATGTGATACCACCAGTTTTACATTGAGTCCTTTTCTTTCCATAGTTGAAGGATATGCAATTGCATTTCTGATTTGATCTACACACCTTCCTGGAAGAAATATCGCATATGTACTTGCAAATGGAACTTTGCCAGAAATTGCAAGTCCTGCAGCTACTGAGACCAGATTTGCTTCAGCTATTCCTACATTGAAGAATCGATTCGGGAATTTTTTCCCAAAATCTGCAGTTTTTAGCGAATCTGTAGTATCAGCACCTAATACCACTACATCTTGATTTTGCTCACCAATCTCAACTAGTGCTTTTCCATACGCATTACGCATATCAGTCATGTCTCCAATCATACGTAACCAAGCTCCTTTGATATTGCGTTAAGCTGGTTCTTTTTTTCACCAACAACATGCAAATCAATCCATTTTGCAACCAAATCATTTCCTCCCAGTTCGTGCGCCTTTTGGATAAGCATTTTGCGTCTGGCATATGCGATTTTGTTTCTAAATTCACGAATTATTCCCCTAACATCTTGCTGTCCAATTATGGCGCTCCCCCCTACAAACGCGCGTGCTCCATCTGCAAAACATGATCCAATGTTATCTAGTGTAACGCCACCATCTGCTTCAATATAGCCATCAAAATTATGTTGTGTCAAAATCTGGTTTAGTTTATGCATTTTTTCATGAGTTGCTTCAATGTACTTTTGTCCTGATTTTCCGGGGACAACAGACATTACAATGATTTGATCCAGCTTTGAGATGAATGGAAGTGTCCATTCTGACATCTCCGTATCAGGATTTATTGCAAGACCTACACTTACCTGATTGGCCTTTAATGTATCATAGATTTGGCCAAAGCTTGACGCATCACATACTTCAACATGTACTGTCACAATGTCAGAGCCCGCATCAACGTAATCTTTGACATATTTTACTGGCTCATTTATCATCAGATGTGTATCAAACGGTATTACGGTTAGTGGTCGTAGTTCTCGGATTTTGTTATGATCAAATGTTTTGTTTGGAACAAACATTCCATCCATTACATCCAAGTGAATGTAATCCGCTCTTCCAGTTACACATCTTTTCACCTCATTTGCGAGATTTGTCATATCTCCTGCAATAATAGACGGTGCAATCATTGATTGAGAGTCTAGTTCCATGTCAATTATTGGAACAAACTCTTTTTTTGGAGCCTGGCCATGCCATTTTGGATTATCCTCCATATGCTCAACGCCTTTACCCTTGATTGTTCTTGCAATGATTATGGTCGGTGCACCCTTGGTTTGCGTTGCTTTGTTGATTGCAGAATCTAGCTGCTCAATTCTATGCCCATCTACATCTATGACATTCCATCCAAATGATCTCCACTTGTCACCAGTTTTCCATCTGCTTGCGTCTTTCCACATCTCAGATAGATCACTGCCTGTTAGTTCCTCATCAAGTGGCATGATTTTTTCTGTGTAGGAGTCTTGTTGGATAAAATTTCTATCTAAAATAGCAGTAAGATTATCAACTTTGTATTTTGCTCCAGTCATTGCTGCTTCCCATACTTGGCCTTCGTCTGTTTCTCCATCACACATTACAGTAAAGACTCGTGTCGATTTTCCGTCAATTCTTGCTGCAAGTGCAGAACCAATTGAAAATGACAGTCCTATTCCAAGTGATCCCCCACAGAACTCTACACCGGGGCATTTCAAATCAGGGTGTCCTTGTAGTCT
>JBJTCW010000117.1:0-3042 GCA_046092065.1 Candidatus Nitrosotenuis sp.
TTAGAAATTGAGCATCAGATAGTGTTTTAATGGTGCAGCTGGTGCCAGAGTTTTTTATAATTTGAGGAATTTTATCCCTAATTGCTTTGCCAGATTTAGAGAATTTCAATTATTTATCACTCCATAATCCCAAAATGAAATTTTAGTAAAATTAGATAGCAATTCTAAATCCTACAGATTCTTCTAGTAAATTACTAAAATTTAATGCCAATATCTGCAACAAGCCAAATCTCATGTAATCTATGAACAAATATGTCATTATTAGGCTCAAAATCAGTCCGTTTCTTTTTCTAGGATTCATCTTTGCAAATGGTCTAAAGAGTTTGACTTGAATTGATGCAAATTTACTTAAAAATTCCGAATCTTTTTTGTTCTTTTTCCAGTATTTCATAGAATAACTATCTAGTGATTTGCGCAGTATGCTATCCAGCCTGGAAAAGGCAATCATATGAATTTGGATTATCTCTTTGCCCAGTAATATTACAAATAATGCCACATAAGTTGAAAATAAAATAAATCCATTACTAGCAAGTATTTCATCCAGTCCGGTTTCTAGTGGCCGGACAAAGCTGACTGTCTGCATTGCTAAAAAAAATGACAGTATGATTATTGCCTTGCCACCCAACAAAATTGCCGGCGCAAAATTTCTATCCTTGCTAAGACTGAAAATAGAGTGAATTCTGTTGCTAAAAAAATTCAAAATTTTTTTCTCCCTGATTTGATCTTAAAGTTTCTAGTATTATCAAATCAAATCCTCCATATTTTCATTATCGTAATTTAGTCTAGGTCTATTTTGGTCAATTTTTTGATCCAATTCATTTATTTTAGATTCTATTTCATAGATTTCCTGATTGTTTTTTAGATAAAGTATCATTAGTAATAATTCAAAAATCATGATACTTGCCCCAATTTTGACCACAGTCATGGCAATGCCACTTTGGGCTAGTATTATCAATAAAGCATCCACCACTAAAGAAATTGCCTTTGGCAATATTTTCCAGGTATGCTTCTATATCTGCTGGATATCCATATACAATAGGACATGTTCTCATGCTTTTACAAAAATAACATTGTGGACTAGTCATTTTGAAATACCTCGAGATTTCAAAAATTCAGATTTTTCAAATCTAAAAACAGTACTAGAAGTAACAATTACAGAATCATTTTCAGGCATGGTTCTTACCACATAAAGTAACAAGTCATTACCAAAATACGGCATGATAATACTATCACCTCCAGTAACAGGAATTCCTTCTAATTCATCTCTCAGAAATGACTCGTTTACTTCGGAGACATTTTCATCATATGATAGTGTTATTTCTAGAGCGTCTAGTGCGTGAATTTTTTCAATTCCTACCTTTTGGTTTAGTTCAATTCCTGCGTTTTTTCTGATTATCTGGTCCATTCTGATTGTTTTTACTTGTTTGTCAGTAGTAAACAATGGTAGGCATGTTGCAGCTGTTTTTTTATTACCAATTATTTGGATAATATCTCCTGTAGTTATATCCAGCGATTTCATTATCGTTGGATTTATTCGCACCCTACCAAGATAGAGATCTCTATCATATCCATCAGAGACTTTGAGTGATACACTGGTTTTGGAATTATTTCCAGTCATTTTGATAAAATCCACTCCAGGATTTGGATCTGACCCCATTTTTCTGCCTCCTGTGTTAGATCATTTTTTCTATACCCAACTAGATATTCTGTCTTAATGTCTTCCAGTAGTTTTTGTATCTGAGATTCAGCTAGCATTTGAATAAACCTCCTCTAAATGCATCCTTGTTTCCTCAATTATCTCCAAATAGCATAAAGAGATTCTAGTATGATAGTCGTATTTTTCCTGATGGTCTTTTAGGTCACTTTCTAGCTTTTCAACTAAAAGCTGTTTTGATATTTCTGAGATTACGGGTCTCAATTTTATTTGCCTCCGTAAATCATTGGTTCATCATGGTCATCGAATTCCCGTATTAGTCTTGGAAAAAATGACGTTTGTGCGGTTATTCGCATTTCTTGGTTTGTTTTTTGGTTCATGAGAATACTGCGAATCCGAAATTATTATATAAGATTACAATAGTATGCATAATGTACATACTATAATGACTAATCTCTCAAAATTACGCGTGCATATTGCCCCAGTAGGCTTTGAAATTGACAGAATTGTACTTCCCGCAATACAGATGAAAGCAGACAAGGTCTGGCTAATTAGAGAGCTTAATCCTGCAAAAGAAAAGGCAAGACCATACATTGAAAAAATCATGGTAGAATTAAAAAAAGAAAAGATCAAAGTTGAATTTGCAGAATCTGATAGAAGCGATATTTTTCAGATTCTAAAATCAGTAAAGGATGTTTTTCTAAAAGAGGCAAAAAATGACTTGTATGTTAATGTCTCATCTGGCTCTAAAATTCAGGCAATTGCTTGCATGATGGCATGTATGATTTTCAAAGATAGTAATGCTACGCCATATTATGTAGAACCTGAGGATTATCCAGCAACAAAAGGAAATCAACAATCAACTGGACTGCGTAATCTAACAGAGCTTCCAAAATACGAAATACAAAAACCAAAACAAGAGCTGCTAGATGCGCTAAAAATTATCAAGGATAAAGGTGGCAAAATCACAAAAAAGGAAATTGCAATTCTATCTGAGAAAGACAAGATAATTACAATTAATGCCAGAGAGGAAAACCAAGACCAAGCTAGATTTGCTAGTCTTGAAGCTAATATCATTCAACCATTATCAGAGCACTGGAAATTCGTAGAAATTGAGAAAATTGGAAGAAATAGATGGATAAAGATCACACCTGAAGGAAAAAATGCATCGGAGTTTTTGATATGAAAATTATAATGAAGAGCATAATAATTTTAGAAAAACGTATAGCCTAGAACCCATTATAACTATAAAATGAACGAATCATTAAACAAATACCAGCTAGAGGCAGTAACTCATACAGACTCGCCACTTCTAGTCACGGCAGGTCCTGGTTCAGGTAAAACCCGTGTAATTGTAGAGCGAATTATTCATCTAATCAATAATGGGC
>JBJTCW010000118.1:0-3011 GCA_046092065.1 Candidatus Nitrosotenuis sp.
GAATACGATGTATCCATTACTGAGACATCCAGACAAGGCGACGGAATAGCAAGAGTAGACGGATTTGTCATATTTGTGAAAGGCGGACAACCAGGCCAAGAGACAAAAATTAAGGTCACACAAGTAGGCAGACGTTTCGCAACTGCTGAACTAGCACAATAAATTATTTCTACTCTGTAGAAAGAATTTAGCAAACGATTTTTTTCAAATTTTTCTAATCCATAATTGGTTTATACTAGCTTTTGATATTACACCATACAATGCTGTCACTGTTCCAGCTTAGTACACGTAGTTATGATTCAGAGATATCAAAGATAAGAGAAGCAGTTGCTGCACTGGAAGAAAAATGCAATGCCAAAGGCGGATGCAGAATTGGTCCTCCAGTGAATAAGGCTGGTTGGACTTTTTTTGAATTAGAGCTAAGCGTCGAGATGACTGAAACTATAGAAACAACTGGCATGATGGAAGGCGCGCAAGGCTATACCATTAGTGAGCAGCTCAAAAACTTTGTCGGGCATTTTTTGGAATCGTATGGAAGCCAGGTCAGAATAAAGAAAATAGATTACGATTAAAAGCCATCGGGTGGATTTTGCACAAATACATTACAGAATAAAATATCTGACTTTTTGTCTCGATATTGAACATTACAGGTGACAAATTTTCCCTTTAGAGCACGCTCTAGATCATCAATTGTTCTTTCTAGGTTTGGCGAGTCATCGTTTTCTACTTTGACTATATGAATTTTTTCCAGCTTGCTGTATTCTTCAGAGTTATCCTTTCTAAAATGAGTCACGTACATTCTGAATAAATTGCCTGAAAGACAGTCCATTACAGGACCTCCGATTCCATCCCCCATGATATTTTGTGATTATGGTTTACTAAAATTCTTTTAGAATCACACTAGTTATCGGCATTCTATAATGTCTGATTTGTTATAGTACAGGGTATTTTGTATTACTTTGATTAATGCGCTAGTCCTGAATGATAAAACCATTACTGTGCCATTGTAATTTTCAAGCTTTACTATGGCACCATTGATTTGATCAGGCGCTGCAGAATGCACATTGTCTTCTCCCGGAAAAGGCAACCAATTTCTTCCAAGAGTCAGTCTATCACATTTAGTTACAGTTTCAAAGTCCACATTATTGGTCAAAATATCCAAGTAATGTTATTTTCTGAAATTTAAGAATAAAAGCGGGCCCGGGGGGACTCGAACCCACGACCTGACGCTCCGCAAGCGTCCGCACTATCCAAGCTGTGCAACGGGCCCTCGAGTCAACTCAAAGTAAATCTGTAAAAAATGTTCGTACTATGCAGTGCTGGTTTCCGCCTTTTTGACAAAGACATAGTTCATTATCAGTCCTGCGATTATTCCACCGATGATTGGGCCTGCCCAGTAAATCCAGTGGAAGTCCCAATATCCTGATGCTAATGCAGGACCCAGAGTTCTTGCTGGATTCATTGATGCGCCAGTAAGTGGAATTCCTACCAAGTGTAACAAAAATATCATTCCACCAATTACCAAACCATACATTCCTGCTGGTGCCTTTTTGTGGACTGCAGTCATGAAAATTACTGTGACTAGGAAGAATGTGAATACTGCTTCTAGTGCAAAGCCTGCCATTGCGGAGTTGCCAAGTAGTGCGCTTGGACCGCCCTGTGTGCCAAAGTGAACCTTTGCGCCAAGGACTGGAAATATTGTCTTTAGTGTAAATGCTGCAATTATTGCGCCTATGCATTGGAATACGATATATCCAATGCCATCGATAATCTTGATTTTTCTTGTAATCATCATTGGTATGGTTACTGCTGGGTTGATGTGAGCACCTGAAACGTGGCCAAATGCATAGACCATCAGTCCGATTGCTCCGCCGTGGGCCAGTGATATGATTAGTAGTCCTTCAAGGTTTAGCGTGTCGCCAAACATTGTAGATGATACTATGATAGATAATGGTCCAAAGAACACTAGGGCAAATGTGCATATTGCCTCTGCAAACCAGGATCTTCCTGCGACCATAAGAGAAGCCCTTTTCACTTTCAATATAAAATATGCGGCCTAGTCACGGCTCCAAAATAATTAAGTGTAAGACAGATTCAGGTCAGACATGTTAGCCGAAGGAGACAAGGTTCCAAGCTTTGATCTGCAAGATGCAGATGGAAAGACAGTAAAATCATCAGAGTTCAAGGGCAAAAAGTTTGTAGTGTACTTTTATCCAAGGGACTTTACGCCAGGCTGCACAATAGAAGCAGACGAGTTCTCCAAGGAATACAAGAAATTCCAAAAAATAGGAGTCACTGTAATTGGCATATCAACTGATTCAGTAGAATCTCACAAAAAATTTGTCGATAAAATGGGAATCCCGTATGTGTTGTTATCAGATCCAGAATCCGAGGTTTCAAAGAAATTTGGCGTCTGGGGCAAAAAACAATTCATGGGTCGAGAGTACATGGGAATTCAGAGAAGTACTTTTCTCATAGACGAAAAAGGCAAGATCTTCAAAGTATATCCAAGCGTCAAGCCAAAGGGTCATGCAGAAGAAGTACTAGAAGTTTTGAAGAATTAAAAATAGAAAAGAGAGATTTTGGATTTTTAGAAGCCTTTTGGCAGTGTACCTTTTGGTTTTGCTGGTGCCGGTGCTGGAGGTGGTGTTGGTTTGAATCCTGCTGGCAGTGAACCTCTAGTTGATCCGCTTGGTTGTGGCGATGGTGGAGGTGCTGTTCTTGCTTCATGTTGTTGTTGCATTCTAGTCAGGTATTCTTTTTCATATGCCTCTAGCTGTTCTTTTCTTGAGGTATTGTTTCCACTAGATGTCTCTGCTGGCTTTGTTCCAGCTGGCAGTGTACCTTTTGGTTTTGGTGCTGGTGGAGCCGTCTGTGTTTGTGCAGAACCAGTTGCTGTTGATTGCACGCCATATCCTGCAAAGTATTTTGTTCTAGGATGGTATGCAAGCTTTTCTCGAGTTGCAAAGTATTTGTTTGAAGGCGCTGTGTAGCCTGTTACCTTTGCCTTT
>JBJTCW010000119.1:0-6086 GCA_046092065.1 Candidatus Nitrosotenuis sp.
CAGGCACTCCAATTATTTTGTACAGACAAACACTAGAAGAGGAAGAAGATTCCTATGAGGAGATTGTCTGTTCGTTAACTGACAGACATGTTGTGGAACAGGTTGTCATTTCCGGTGGCGGAATTCCTCCGACATTTAGACAACAAATGATCTATTCTTTAGAAGAGTTCCCGCAAAGACTGATCCGAAAAAGCAAGGATCTGTTTTTGCAAACAATAGAATTGTTAGAAGAGCAAATGAACTAACTATTATAAAGACCCGCCAAAAAACGACCTGCATGCGACTCTTAGAATTCCAAGCAAAGGAGCTTTTTGGTCAATACGGCATCAAAACCCCAAAGGGCAAATACTCTAAGAATATCGAGGAAGCTCGAGAGCACGCAAAAGAGTTAGGCTTTCCATTTGTAATAAAATTCCAAGCCCCAGTTGGCGGAAGAGGAAAGGCAGGCGGAATCCAGATAGTCAAAAACCAGGACGAGTTTGAGCTAAAGTACCCTCAAGTCGCAGGCATGACAATCAAGGGCGAAAAAGCCAGAGCCATTTTGCTTGAAAAAATGGCAGAATACCAAAAAGAGCTTTACCTATCGCTATTTTTGAACCGCTCCAAGCGATGCTACACCATTATAGCATCTGGCGAGGGCGGAGTCGAAATAGAGTCAGTCAAAAGCCAGACAATTCGCGAAGTGGGTCTTGGCGATGTAACACCTCAAGTTGCAGAAGAAGTAGCAAAGGCAATCGGATTATCAGGAAATTCAGTTACAGATTTTTCAGACATGTTGCAAAGATTATCAAAATTAACAGTTGAAAAAGAAGCAGAGCTTGCAGAGATAAATCCAGTAGCATTGCAAAAAGACGGATCACTATTAGCATTAGACGGCAAAATAGTCACTGATGATAATTCCAATTTCAGACATACAGACATGGAAAAATACCAAGAAAAAACCGAGCTAGAAGAGCGCGCAGAAAAATCAGGATTCACTCTGGTAGAATTGGAAGGAAACGTTGCAGTTGTTGGAAACGGCGCAGGCCTAGTCATGTCTACTTTGGATATGCTAATTGACAATGGCGGAAAGGCAGCTTGCTTTTTGGATGTAGGCGGCGGAGCAACAACCGAATCCGTATACGAAGCACTAACATTAATTTCAAAAATGAAAAAAGTAAAAGCTATTCTGGTAAATCTGTATGGCGGAATTGTAAAGACAACAACAGTTGCATCTGCGTTTATCAAAGCATATGATGATAAGCTAATTGATCTGCCAGTATATGCAAGACTGATGGGCTCCGAATCTGAAAAATCCAAAGAAATGCTAAAGCCAACAAAAACAAAAATGTACGATTCAGTAGAAGAAGCAATCTCTGCCGCAGTGCTAGGAGTCTCAAAAAATGGCTAACATTTACGAATTATTACGCGGAAACAAGGACTCGTCTGGTAATTATCAAAAAATGCCAGTTATAGTACAAGGAATAACAGGCACGTTTGGCTCACTACATGCAAAAATGATGATGGAATACGGCACAAACATTGCTGCAGGCGTAACTCCAGGCAAAGGCGGCCAGAAATTCGAAGACAAGGTCCCAATATTCAATACAGTAAAAGAGGCAGTTGATGCAACAGGTGCAAAAATATCAATTGTCTTTGTTCCTGCCAAGTTCTTCCTAGGCGCAGCAAAAGAGGCACTAGATGCAGGAATCAAGTTGTTAGTGGCAATACCAGAGCATGTTCCAATTAGAGACACAATGCAAGTACTAGACTTGGCAAAGCAAAAAGACGCAATTATCATTGGCCCAAACACGCCAGGTGTTATGATTCCGTCTTTGATCAAAATTGGCATCATGCCTGCTAGTCCATTCAAGCACGGCAACATTGCAGTATTATCAAAAAGCGGCACTCTACTATACGAAATCTCTAATGTATTGACCAAGGCAGGCTATGGCCAATCAATTACAATTGGAATAGGAGGAGACCCAGTAAATGGAACAAGAATGATTGATGCATTTGAGATGATCAAAGACGACCCGGACCTAAATGGAATTGTAATAGTAGGAGAGATAGGCGGAGATTCCGAAGAAATACTGGCACAACATATCATTGATACTAATTTCAAAAAGCCAATAGTAGCATACATCGCAGGACGCAATGCTCCAAAGGAAAAGAGAATGGGTCATGCAGGAGCTATTGTAATGGGAAACTATGGTTCAGCAGAATCCAAGGTTTCAATGTTTAACAAGGCAAACATCCCAGTAGGCAAAAGACCAAACGAGGTTGCCATGTTTTTAGCAGGTAAGCTGGAATCCAAAGACTAAAAAGGACACAAAAGGGGATTTTATCAAATGCCAATTACAGACCCAGAAAAGAAACGAATCGCTCAGGGAGCAAGACTGCACATGAAAATATGCCTAAACTGTGGCGTTCGCAATTCAATGGCAGCCTCTAGATGCAGAAAATGCAGAGGCCAGTTCCTAAGATTAAAGAACAGAACTCTGGGCGCAAAGAAATAGACTATACAATTATTCTGGATGCTTTTTGGCGTGCAAAAACGACGCCAGTATCGCAATTCCCAAAATTCCCATTACTACACCCAATGATATTACAGTTGGAATCTCTATAATTTTTGATACCATCATTTTTACTCCAATGAACATCAAAATTGCAATCAATCCAGGCTTTAGATAGTGGAATTTTTCCATTACACCTGCCAATAGGAAATACAGGCTTCGAAGGCCAAGTATTGCAAATACATTGGATGTTATGACAATGAAAGGATCGGTTGTGATTGCCAGCACTGCAGGTATAGAATCTAATGCGAACAAAAGATCAGTGAATTCAATTATCACAAGGGCTACCAAAAGAGGAGTTGCATATTTGATGCCGTCTTTGATCAAAAAGAACTTGGGATCCTGAATGTTCAGCTCGACTGGCATTATCTTTTTGAGTACTCGAACTGCAATGTTTTTTTCTACTTCTATTTTCTTTTCCTCTCTTTGGATTAGCATTCGAAGAGCAGTAAATATCAAAAATGCGCCAAACAGGTAGATCATCCAATCAAATTCCTCCAAAAGGTGCGCCCCGCCCATGATCAGTGGAACCCTCATGGCAATTGCGCCAAGTATACCCATTGACAGTACCCTGTGCTGGAACTTGTGAGGAATGCTCAGAGACGTAAAGATAAGCAAAAAGACAAACATGTTATCAACGGATAGTGATTTTTCCAATGCATAGCCCGTGACAAATTCCGTGAGTTTTTGCTGGCCCATATCGACATAGATTATACCTGCAAAGATTCCCGCAAGTGAAATCCACACTATTGTCCAACGCAGTGCAGCCTTGAATGGAGGAGTCTCTTTGTGTGTGTTTTTTTTGCGAATCTTGGAAAATACTCCTAGATCAATTGCAAGCGATACTCCAACAAATATTGAAAATACTGCCCAAAGTACAAAAACGTCATTCATTTATCAATATGAAAATTATGCTTGTAATATATCTGAGCCTTATAGTGCCTTCATTGATTTTTGAAAAAGCATCGATGTTTTGAAATGAGATTCTAGCTCGTCGTGCTTTTTTGTCGGCTCCATCTGGATTCGTCCCCGTCTGTATGGGTCGTTTAAGTCTCTAACACACATGATACTATTTGGTCAATACGCTATAAGAATCCTAGATCCTAGGCAGGCTCACAGTAAATGTCGTGGGCTTGTTTTTGACAGATATAGTTCCACCATGCTGCTCTATGATATTTTTGCAGCTTGGTAAACCAAGTCCAGTTCCCTGCTGTTTTGTTGTAAATAACGGCTCAAAGACATTACCAATTACATTGTCCGGTATGCCAGGACCGCTGTCAATTACTTCAATTGTTACGTGTTTTGTATAGCCTGTAATTTTGATGGATACAGTTCCCTCTCCATCCATTGCCTGGATTGCATTTAGTATTAGATTTGAAAATACGGTTTTCAGCTTGGAATCATCACAGTCGATTTTTTCATCGTTTTGCGGCAGCTCCAGCTTGATTTGTTTTGGAATTTCCATGTAAGATATTGATGATAATACGATGTCTTTGAGCGATAACACTCGTTTTTCAAGCGGGGTTGTGCGCACAAAATCAAGCACATCATCAATTTGGTGAGATATGCGCTGAATGGAATTGTCCATTTTTCTAAAGTGATCGTTTAGCTTGGCGTCATTTGGAGGATATTGTAGTTTAATGAGATCGGAGACGTTTTTGATTACAGACAGTGGGTTTCTCAAGTCATGTGCGATTCTTGCAGATAACTCCCCTATGGCTCGAAGCTTTTCGGTTTTGATCTTTTCCTGTGCCATTACAAGGTCGCGCTCGTTTTGGAGTGAGTTTTTGAATGCGTTTATCATTTGCTGGAATTTTTGCCCGAGCTGGCCAACCTCGTCACCAGTCTTTGTCTGAAATTGCACATCATAGTCTCCCTTTGAGACTCGGTCTGCAGCATTGTTTAGTGCAGCAATTGGACGAGATATGGAACGCGATATGAAAACGCTTAGGCCAATTGCCACTGCAAGCAATATTGGGATTCCGACATATAGTAAGATCTGTATTTCCGATGATAGACTCTTGATTTGGGTCAACAGACCGTTAATTTCTTTGGCAGACATGTCATCTGCACGATCAAAGTCTTGCTCGCTTTGTTTTGAATATTGCAATAATGTTTCAGAGTATGCATTTTTTGCATTTTGATAATCCGCAGAATCCAGCAGTGCAAGTGCTTCGCTTGATTTTCCTTGTTTTGATAACTCTAGGGATTGTACTTCCAGATTTTCAAGTGTGGTGTTTATCTCGGCTATTCTATCAAAGAGAATCTTTTCATTTTTTGGGCTTGTCGAGCATGCCTCACTTATTACAGATACTAGTTTTGGCTGGGTTTGAGAATAGACATCTAGCCATTTTTGATCCGATGTAAAGGCATAGTTACGAGCACCCTGAGTCAGTACTTCATCATAATATCGCATTAGAGTGGCAAAATTGTCAAGACGAGACATCATTTTGACATCTTCGATGCTTGCCTTTGCGTGGGAATCTATCTCAGTTAAGGTGTTTTCAACTTTGAGAAAGCCAACTATGCCGTTTGGCACGGAAATTGCAATTATGATTAGGAATCCTATGAGGATTTTTTTCTGCACTCGCACAAAACTTGGAAGAAATTATTCCACTTTAAGACGCAAGCTAAACAAATGTGAGCTATCACCTATACTCTGAGCCGCAGTCACCTATGACATCATACAGATCATTTGCCTGTGATGTGATTTCTTGTATTATTTTATTATCAGATGAACTTAGTTTTAGAGAAAATGTTTGCAGGTTTTGCTGTATGTGTTGCGATATGCCAAGCCTTGCGCCAATAATTGTAGCAGCTACTTGAGGCTTATCCAGGATGAATCTGGTTGCAACATTTGCAATTGTAGTTTGATGATCTTTAGCTATTTGGTTTAGCGCTTTGAGTAGTTTTTGGAATAATTTCCAGCCACCCCATGCATCAACCATGTTGGAATATTTTTGCAAAGAATACGTGTTTAGATCAATTCTTGTCGGCTCTGACGCATCCAGGAATTTCTCAGATAACAATCCACCTCCCAAAGTACCATATGTCAAAAGATGGATGTTGTTCTTTTTGCAGAATTTTTCCATTTCCACTTGAGGTCTTTGGTCTATTACAGAATATTGGACCTGGTTTGAGGTTATTGTATAGCCATTATCCAGCATTATTTGCATTCTTGCAGTGTCAAAGTTTGTCAGGCCGATATGCTTGATCTTTTTTTCATCTTTTAGTGCAGTCAGATGTTGTAGTGCATCCAGATAGATAGAATCATCATAATCCCACCAGTGAAACTGTACTAGGTCCAGCGAATCTACATTCATTCGAAGAATGGAGTTTTTTATTGCGCGCTCGACAAAGTTTTTACTCATTGGGCCAGGGTTTGGCACAAACTTTGTCAGACCGACAGAGCCTGGCGCGTTTTTGCAAAATCTCCCAAAGAACTCTTCTGCTGGACCGTAAATGTCTGCCATATCCCAGGTATACAGGCCAGAATTATGATACTGGGTCATTTCCGATATTGCCTTGTTC
>JBJTCW010000120.1:0-1768 GCA_046092065.1 Candidatus Nitrosotenuis sp.
TGGGTAATCTCTTCTTTTCCTGATTCTTTGAGCTCGGCACATTTTTGCTCAAAGTCGCTTTTCTGTCCGGACCAAATTTTCATTGGCATTGAAAACTCCATTAGCAACTCACCATTGTATTTGTCATTGACTGATTTTGACCTCAGATCGTAGAGGGCGTTTTTGAGCATAGACCTGGTTTTGGGCTCTGATACTTTGGATAATTCATCTTCTAGAATTCTAATCTGTTCTTGCGTCTCTGAATCAGAATCGTCATTATTTGGACCGTTCTGTCCAGATGACTTGGGGTTTTTTTCATTTTCATTTTTTTGAAGTCTGTTTTCAAGAAAAGGCTGAACTACTTTTTCCCAGTACATTATTGCCAAATCAAACGCTCCCTTTTTGCCTGCAAGCTCTACCGCCTTTATGTAATCTAGTGCTACTCTGAACTCACTTTTCTCAACTGTTTTAATCAGGTCATATCTTGCAAAGTTTAGTGCATCTATCGGATCCTTGGGAATAGTAATGTCTCCGAATTTTCTTTTTGCATCTACTGGTCTGGCATCAATAAAGCGCTCATTTGCACCGCGGTAAATGCTACCATAACACGATTCCACCCTCCGTGTCTCCAAAATATCAAAAACTTTGAAAATGAATTTGATAAACGAATGTCTCTGCTCTGTAGTCGCATTGGTGCTCATTTTCTTGACATGCTCTGTAAATCTCTCATACGGTGAGTCAAACACTATCTTTGCAAGCTCTCTCTCCAGCTTTGTCTTTGGCCAGACGCTGTCATGGCTGATGCCCAGGCTGATAACATATCTGCCAGAAGATTTTCTCATGCTTGTTTTATCAGAATCCTCTAAAGAATAGGTGATTTTTCTACCCTTTAATTGCTCAACAATGGAAACTGTGTTTGCCAAAATCTCAAATTTCGAGTCCTCCTCAAAATTAGAGCCTGATTGCAATCTCACTTGTTCTTACCGGCCTTTTGCAAAAAAATGGATTTTCCGAAAATGCTCTCTATTCTGGACATTATGGTATTGACGTGATCTTCGTCGTCATAGTTGCCCAGTATCTTTAGTTCCAGTGCAATTTGCCCGGGATCAATTCCCGCAGTTTTGCTGTAGCTCCTATAAAGATCAAATGCATCTGCAATATCCCTAGTCGATATGCCGTATTCCAAATCTCCTTTTTTCTCCAAAGCTCTAGTCTCACTTGCCAGCTTAAGCAGTCCTGCTGAAAATTCCACTGGAATTCCAAATTTATTGAGCATTTCATACTCATCCTGGATGGAAGGATAGTCCCACTGCATTATTGCAAATCTGCTCTTTAGGTCCGCATTTAGCTCAAAGACACCTCCACCAGTGCTTGGATTAGTTGTTGCAAAAACTAGCAGTCTGGCATCATGATCGAGGCTGAATTTTTTGTTGAGCTGCTCTACATACAATCCCTGCCTCCAATCTAGTAATGGATTTAGCAGCTTTTGCATGGCTGGTGGGAGTGAGCTTACCTCCTCAAGGCAAAGCACCGCTATCTTTGCCTTGTTTGCCAGTTCTATTGCAGTCGGTATGACTCCTAGCTTGAATGGAGTGCTTCCGTCTTTGTGGATTATGGAGCGCCCAATCAGGTTGCTCTCCTTAGTTCCCTCGCTGCAGTCATACTGGATAAATGGCATCTTTGGCCTCTGGGAGACCCAGCTTGCAATGCTTAATGTCTTGCCGATTCCCTTTGGCCCTCGAATCAAAAGCGGCTTTTTGCTTTGCAATAATCCGTCATAGATTGCAAA
>JBJTCW010000121.1:0-4782 GCA_046092065.1 Candidatus Nitrosotenuis sp.
AACCGAGTAGAACTCTTGAGCTTGTGCTTTTGTGAATGTAAACATTTTCAGTTTTAGAATTTTGAATCCCTTTACCTCGAATCTTGCAATAATTTGTCCGACTAGTTTTCGTGCTACTGCGTCTGGCTTTACAATGAATAATGTTTGTTCGCTCAATTCTATTCAGAAATTATTTCTTGATAATTCCGCCCTTCTGGTATTTCTTGGTCCACTTCAAAGTTCTTGGATCTCTTTTCAATACCAGCATGTTCTTTTTGCATTTTGGTGAGCAGAACCACAGTACTGTGCCGTCATTTTTGACTAGCATTGTACCTGAGCCCTTGGCTACTGGTCTGTCACAAAAACTGCATGGTTTAACGATTAGACTCATTTAATCACCTAATTTTTTTGGCCTCGCGTTCCGTTTCTCTAAGCATCAAAGTATCAGACATACGTACAGAACCCTTGACATTTCTTGTCAAGACTCTACCCTTGTCGCGGCCTCCAAGAACCTTAACGCGGACCTGAGTGATTTCCCCTGCGATGCCGGTCTTGCCAACGATTTGTATTACTTCGGCTGGCACTACCTCATCAGTTTGGGGAGTACTCACTAATTGCCACCTTTAAGTTTCTTAATTGAAGCTACTACTTCTTCGACAATGTGGTTTGCATCGCCAGCATCCAAAATTGCAGCTGCTGCAGAGGTTACATCAATGCCTAGTGCTTTGCCTAGTTCTTGCTTTGATGGTACAAATGCATATGCAGCGTTTTGCTCTTCACAGATAATTGGAAGATGTGCTACCACCTCTGGTGGCTCGACGTCTTCTGCAATAACTATGAGTTTGCTTATTCCACGCTCAATTGCTTTTGTTGCCTCATTGGTGCCTTTGCGTACCTTTCCGCTGCTTGACGCAACTCTGATTGCTTCCAGAATTGGATTTACAAGATCAGCTGGTGTCTCGAATTTTACATAGTAAGCTTTACCCAATTAAATCACCCGTAGGGATCATCTCCATTCCTTCAGTCGTTTGGAATCGCCTTATTAGTGTTATCAGCTGCCAAGCACAGACTTGGTTTTTTTGAGGTATTGAGACATTATCTGTTCTAGTCCAGATTCAGAGTCAGCTTCTGCATAGATTCTAGCTATTGGTTCGGTACCGCTGGGTCGTATCATCACCCAGTTTTTCTCATCAAAGATTATTTTGATGCCATCTGTCGTGTCATAGTTTTTCTGGCCTTTCTTTAGGATTGTAATGACTTTTTTTGCTTGCTCTTTTGTGCAGGGAATCTTGTCTTTTGTGGTGTAGGTGATTGGAATTTTTTGCAGCTCCTGTGTCATGGTACTATCTGAAGATGCAAGTAAGTCTAACGCCAACGCCAAAGTCATACAACCATCTCGAACTTGGTTGTGTTTGCCATACATGAATCCGCCGTTTTCCTCAAATCCAATTAGCGCTTTTTGTGGAACCATTTTTCTTGAAACTTCTACACTTCCCACTTTTGTGCGAATAACTTTGGATTTTGTTTTTGCTGCCAATGTTTCAATTGCAGAGCTGGAATTAAGACAGGTCACAACTTTGGATTTTGGATGTTTATTCAAAATATGGTTTACCAGTAATAATGCAGATTTATCACCGGTGAGAATTTTTCCTTGGTCATCGCAGAAAATACTTCTGTCGCCATCACCATCAAATGCAATTCCAAGTGCTGCTTTGTTTTTGCGAACTAGACCAGATAATTTTTGTAGGTTTTGAGGTGTTGGCTCTGAACCTCTTCCTGGAAAATTGCCGTCAATTTTTTCATTAATCAGAAATGTCTTGCATCCAAGTTCTTTGCACAAAATTGGTGCGGCAGCTGCTTGTGCACCATTTCCAAGATCCAGTCCAACTTTGAATTTTTTTGATTTGATTTTTTTCCAGTTTACCTGTGATTTTATGCCGTTTATGTAAGTAGAAATTACTCGCGATTCTGTTCCTGTTTTGCCAATCTTTGAGAATTTCGGCCATTTCTTTTTGAAATAAATCTCCTCAATTTTTGCCTCATCCTCTCGTGATATTTCTACGCCATCAGATGCAACTGGCTTGATTCCATTGTATTGTGGAGGATTATGAGAGGCCGTGATCATTATTCCTCCAGAGTAACCAAGCTTCTTTGTCGCATATTCCAAAGCCGGAGTCGGAACCAATCCTCCCAAATTACAATCAAGGCCACAATAATTCAGAGCAGAGCAGATCACCTTGGCAATCATAGTACTAGAATTGCGTCCATCATAGCCAACAAGAATTGGTCCCTTTTTGAAATAGACTGCAAGCGATAATGCCAGATCATGCGCAAATTCTAGCGTAAAATCCTGGCCAAAGACACCTCGAACTCCGTTTGTTCCAAAGAGCTTGCCCATTGATTCTGGTTTTATGCAGTTAGATTTGTGCTTTGTTGGTATCTTTTGTGCAATAATGTACCTAATGCCACAACTATAACAGCAGAAATCGAGAACATAACCCAATCAAATCCAATCAAGGTAACCATCTTGTTTGAGAACGGTATCAGTATTGGAAACTTTGTTCCGGATGGCTCTGAAAGCAAAATATCAAACGATACATGAGTAAGAACTGCTGCAATAGATATTGCTCCAAGCCTATAGTCCTTTTTGCCCAAAAGATACATCATGATCGGTACTGCTATGAGAGCAAACACAAAGGAATGACCCATTCTGGGTATCGAGGCAATATTCAAAAAATGAACCAGATGATCCGCATCAAGTGCTATTGGAAACAGCCCTGCAATTATCATGTATCTTATCCCCAGAGATGCCGAGCCGACAATTAATCCAAATACAATGTGACCTGCAATATGCTCGATTGAAATTCCGCTTATCTCTAACGGATTTCCAACCAGGTAAGACTTTGGTAGAATGTCTCCAAATATTGGCAATAGTCCAATTATGGAAAAAGATGCAGACAGTGCTGCATATAGTACGCTTGACTTTATGATAAATTTCAGCAAGATCGAACTTTATTTGCCCTCAATTTTTAGGAAACGGTTTTCGCAATAAATGGCTACAATGGTAAGCAATAAGTTTGTGTGAAATTTGAGCAATGATGCGGGGGTCGCCAAGCCCGGTCAACGGCGTAAGGTTTAGGCCCTTATCTCTTAGGGGTTCGTGGGTTCAAATCCCACCTCCCGCACCAGTTTTGATTTTTCAGGCTCAAGACCTAAGTTAATAAAGTGAATTTGCAAGACAACTCCATGAAAAAGATCCGAATAGGAATTACAGTTGTCGGCAAGGACCGCGAAGGAGTTGTAGCGGCATTTACAAATTTGATTTTCCAAAAACAAGGCAATATTGAAAAGATAAACCAGAATGTAATCAAGAGTCTTTTTGGCATGCATATGGAGGCTTCGTTTTCAAAGGAAATCGACATCAAAAAGTTTGATCGGCAGCTGCAAGACTTGGGAAAACAGTTCTCAATGGAAGTCAGTGTATATCACGAGATAAATTCAAACAAGAACATTGCCATATTTGTCACAAAAGAATCGCATTGTCTAGAAGCCATAGTTGCTGCAAAAAGCCAGCTAAAGGGAAACATTAGCATCATAGTTGGTACAGAAAAAACACTGGAATCAACTGCAAAAAAGGCAGGAATTCCGTTTATCCTAGTTGATGAAAAAGAGCAACAAAAGGCAGAAGACCATCTCATTAGTGTCACCAAAAAATACGACATCGACTTGGTTGTGCTTGCAAGATACATGAGAATAATGACCCCAAACTTTGTGTGGCGTTATCCTCACAGAATAATTAACATTCATCCGTCTTTGCTTCCTGCATTTCCAGGAGCATCTGCATATGCGCAAGCATTTGAGAGAGGAGCCAAGATTGTCGGCGTTACCGCTCATTATGTAACAGAGGAGCTTGACCAAGGACCAATAATATTCCAGGATTCATTCAAGGTTGACTCAGCAGACACTCTTGAAACCATCAAAGAAAAAGGCCAAGAGCTAGAAGCAACAACACTTCTCAAGGCAGTCAAGATGCACCTTGAAGGAAAGTTAGAGGTCTCTTGGAGAAAAGTCTACATAAAATGACAGAGATTCGCGCACTGGCAGATCCTGCAATTCGTAAAATAAATTCAAAATCCGCAATAATCCCAGTGGGCTCACTTGAGCAACACGGACCACATCTTCCAATATCTACAGATTCCGATATAGTGACTGCTGTGGCTCAAAATATAGCCAAAAAATGTGGCTTGTTGCTATTACCTACAATACAATTCGGAGTTTCATTTGAGCATGCCCCCTTTGTTAATTTCAGCATAAAGGACAAGACTTTACAGAACTATTTGGTGGACCTTTGTGTGTCTTTGGGCCAAAACAAGATTAACAAGATTGTAATCCTAAACGGTCATCACGGTAACCAGAATTCCTTGAGGGCGATTTCCGGCAAAATAGCAAAGATCACCAAGGGAAAAACCAAGGTCTTTGTCTTTTCATATTGGAGATTTATGGATAGGGAGTTTGACCATGCGGGATTTGTGGAAACATCACTCATGTTGGCAGTATCAAACAAGACAAAACTAGGACTTGCAAAAAAAGGACTGTCCACACAAAACATGACTCCCCAGCAAAGACAGAAAGTATCCAAGCTTGCATCAAAGCAGTTCATCAAGGAAACAAAAAACGGAATTTGGGGAGATCAGACAATATCAACAAAAAAGGACGGCCAGAAAATTTTTGCAGAAATAACACAGAATCTCTCAAAAACAGTGTCAAAGTTGATACACTGACTAAAACCCTATTGTTCACCAC
>JBJTCW010000122.1:0-3148 GCA_046092065.1 Candidatus Nitrosotenuis sp.
GTTCTATGAGAATAGTATCCAAAGTATTCATACTGTTGGCTTGGTCCTAATTAGAAACTTTGACGAATGTATGATATGTTTTCTTTGATTTCTTCAAAAAAGCAGAATTGTTCTGGCCATTTATTGGAGGAGAGTGTTTCGCCAGCCAAAAACAATAAAGCAAATCCTGGTGAGACGTGTCAGCAATACTGGCAGAGAACCACCCAGGCTCAATTCTCTAGTACGGTCTCCAAATACAACTCGGAGCAAATCGAAAAACCCTCAATGGTAAAGTGCCATTGTTGCAGGCGTGACTCGAATAAACTAGTCGAGGGTAAAACAGTAGAGTGGAATGTTCCAACTACCTACAAACTAGTTAAAACCCTAGTTGGATATGCATCAGAGAGGATTCCAGTATGGAATCAATGCGATAAATGCAGAAAGTTCCTCGCGCATTTAGAGGAAGAGCAAAAAATCCAGCTATTGGGCATGTGCACAGACTGCTTTAGGGAAAAAGGAGACGCACTGTGAGAAAAAACCCCCATTTTCTTAATTATTTAGGTGAGAAAAAACTGAAAAAATTCGACATTAACATATTTCGCGCAAAGGACTGGTATAGACTGGGCGAAGAAACACACAATGAAAGAAAAAGAATCACTTATTTCAAAAATGCGGTAGGATTAGACCCATTGCATGGTCCTGCCTGGCATTTTCTGGGCTTTCTTTATAGCGAATCTGGCGATAAGCAGATGGAGAAATTCTGCAATGCCAAGGCATTAGAAGCCTACAAGAATGGACTGCAAAGATATCGAAGAGAGTTAACACGGGAAGAATGGGAGTTCCAAAATCAGAACAAAAAGGATGATGAAATGAAGGCAATGCCAGCGCCTGTGAAAACCTATGACGTAATTTCAGATATCGATGAGAAAATTGATAATCTACTAGAAAATTTAGGTAGGCTATATTGCAATATGAATGAGCTCGAAAAGGCGCAGGAATGCTATGACAAGCTAATAGACATGTATCCAAACTGGGTCAAGCCTCACAAATCTAGGGGTTTGATTAGATACAGACTAGGTAATACCGAAAAGGCAATTGATGATCTTCGATTTGCAATCGAGGTTGATGAGAACGACTTTGGCTCGCATCTATTATTGGGCAAATGCTATAAAAAATTGGGACTAGACGATAGGGCTCTGTGGTATTTTAGAAAAGCAAACAATGCAGCAGATTCTGTGCCAAATGACATCGAGGCAAAAGAGGTCAAAGGAGATAGTAGCTTTGAGCTGGAAAATTATGAAGAATCAATTTCGGCATACCAATACATTTTGGAGAAAAATCCAAAAAATAAAGAAGTATGGAAAAAGATTGCAGGGGCTCATCTAGCTAATGGCGAGTGCAAACAAGCCAAGCGTTGCTTTGAAAAAGTATGCAGAATACAAGAACACGAAAAGCTTAACTCTAATGGGGAGAATGACTAGAAAATGGCAGGCTATGTAAAAATGTACATGGTTGGTCCGCTTGGGGGTTTTGATGGTGTCGATGGTATTGGTAATATCGATTTAGTAATTGGTGTAGGCGCGTCGGATAGAGAGTGGCTCAGGGTATTATTTAACCAGAATCCAAGTTCCAACCCATTTTGGAAATTAAAAACTATAATTCCTGATCCTCAAAATTATGAAAACTCTATAATTGATGCAGTGATTGCATTTGCACCGGAATTATTCAAAGAATGCTCCGAATTGAAATTGGTTGCAAAACAATTAGGTACATCTACGAGAATCAGTTTTGATTCAGGACCAGTACCAGAATCATGGGGGAAACTAAGAGAGCAAGCAAGACCAATATTTGAGAAAATTGCAGTATTTGAGGCTCCAATAGTAGAATTACGTGGAAAAGACAAGTATCCTAGTTGGGATTAGTGAGTCTTATCTATCCAATACAAGATAATCGAAATTAGCCTTACAATAACTAAAACGTCTCAAATACGCGGTATGGGATTTTTATGATTTTTTGTTAGTCTAGTTGAGTTGTTTTGTAATAGATTAGCAGATTTCTTAGTATCCATAGTATACATACTATAGTGCTGCTCCATAATAGTTCAAAATTCACTAATCATTACATGAACCAAATAAAAAATCAGGAAATCAAAAAAACTCTGACCACTTTTTTTCCAAGAATAATCAGGGAGTTTGAGGACAATGACGAGCCACTAATCTATGCTGGACATTAAATTGGAACCAAAAATGGGAAAAGTCGCAAAGAGCTCATTAGATCTTGTAAAAACTCTGAAAAACGAACAGGGACAACTAGAATCTACAGATTATCAGCACATAGAGTACTGTATGGCAAATACTAGTCAGTTCATTCCCATTAGCCAGCACAGGCATATTGGTCTAGATGAGGCAATTACTAACACAAGTAAACTGGATTGGACCTACCGAAAAAACGGAATTTCATTTATCAACAACAATACAGACGATTCATTGTTTTTTTGTAGGATGGATTCTGGTAACTGGTATGCAGATACTCCAATTCGACTTACAAGATATGACGGTCTGGTATGGACTGCAGTCATTGATCAGCAAACAATGAAAAAATTACTAGAATTATTCTTTGCAGAGTCAGATTGGTTTTCAGCCACTGTATGGACGGAAGCACCAGATCCATTCGAGGTCGTATTAGGTTCAGACTCTTAAAATTGATTAAACCAAAATGCCCATTTTGTGGTAGCGATAGAACGTGCTCTATTTTTTACGGTTATCCTGGTGATATCGAGTGGTATCTAGAGGCAGTTGCCAAGGGTGAGATAATTGACGGTGGCGATATTATCGGTGATAATGATCCAGCATGGTACTGTCATGAATGCAAAAATAACTGGGGAAAGAGAAATGAAACATCCTGAATTTACTGCGCCATCAAGTTAATACCGAATCAGAGGAATTAAGAGGTTTGAGCCTCAGGTCGAGCTGAATTTAAGAAACATCTTTTGATGAGGATCAGAGATTGTACTTTAAATTTAATTTAAAGATTGAATCTAGCAATTTTTTTAATTTGCGAAAATTGCAAGTATATTTTTTTAAGACTTGCGAAAATCGCAAATATATATTTTAAAACACTTGCGAAAATCGCAAATATATTTTAAAAAAATTAGAGACTCGCATTATAC
>JBJTCW010000123.1:0-1608 GCA_046092065.1 Candidatus Nitrosotenuis sp.
TACTTGCCTAGTCCAATTGATACAGTAATGCTTGATGATATTCAAAATGTGGGTAAAAAAAATAAACAGATAGCTTATGTTGGCAGAGACAGTCATGAGAAAGGAATTGATATTTTACGTGGAATAGAATCTCAAGTCAAAGGTAACGTAGTTTATTGTACTGATCTTCCCTGGCAAAAAGCAATGTCTGTATTGAAGTCTTCAACTGTACTGGTGGTACCATCAAGAATGGAAAGTCTACCTACTGTTATCAAGGAAGCATTCTATCTCAAGATTCCTGTAATTGCGACAAATGTTGGGGGAATACCAGAATTAATCACTGACAAAAAGAATGGTATTCTTGTGCCATCCGATGATCCACAATCATTGTTAACTGAAATCAATACGTTATTGGAAAACCGTGAAAAAATAGAAAAAATAACAGAATCTGCATTTGACTTTGTGAACAGAACTATGACTTGGGATGTTTGGCTACCAAAGTATATTGAATTTTATGATTATTTAGTTGGCTCAAACTAAATTGAATATCTATTAACTATATTCACAAAATCACTTCCAATCTTTTTCCAGCTATAGTTTTCTTCTACAAACTTTTTACCTAGTAATCCCATGGATCTACGTTTTGGCTCATCATTTAACAATAAAGAAATCTTTTCTATCAAACTCTTAGAATCCCCTTTTTTAATCAGAAATCCTGTCTGATTGTCCTTCATCAGCTCAGGAATGCCACCAACTTCGGTTGCAATTACTGGTTTTTCCATTAATTGTGCTTCAAGAAGTGTTAGTGGAGACATGTCAATTCCACTGATAAGTGCATAGATGTCTATTTCTGATAAGTAGTCTCGTACTTTGTCTGGGTATTGTAGATGACCTAACCATTTGAAATTTTCATATTTTTTTAATGCAGACAATACATAATCGCGGTAA
Source organism: Candidatus Nitrosotenuis sp. (assembly GCA_046092065.1). Taxonomy (GTDB): domain Archaea; phylum Thermoproteota; class Nitrososphaeria; order Nitrososphaerales; family Nitrosopumilaceae; genus Nitrosotenuis. The sequence goes on from JBJTCW010000123.1 coordinate 928, forward strand.
GGACCATCACCTACCCAGTAAAATGTAACATTGGGCATGTTTTTCAATGCGGGTTCTATTGTGAGCATTTCTTTTGTCTTCTCCCAGATGTTTGCACTTTGGAGCAGACCAACACATGGATGTTTTAGATCCATTCCATTAGTCTTGTACCAATTTGTCGGCTGAATCCCCTGGTAAAGTGTAACAACATTTTTTGTTGGATATCTTTTGATTACAATGTTTTCAAGATGTTTGCATATTGGCAACATTAAATCCGCTTTCTCAAAACATTGCTCTGCCATTTTTTCCCATTTTTTGAGAACGAATCTTTTTGGAATTGACTTGTACAATGTTTGTCTAGCCATTTCTATCTCACTCCAATGATCTCCCCTTAGATGAACAAACAAAGGTAATTTTGTATCAATTGCAGCAAGTCCAAAGTGTCTCTGTCTGTCTATGAAGATTGCGTCCGGCTTGAATTCTTTTATAATTTGATTAAATTTTGATTTTGATTGAAACCAATGACTTATCTTTCTACTTGGAAATCCATCGTATACTTCTGAATCATGAACTACTTTGCACTCTACACCAAAACTTTCAAGAGTACTAGCAAATTCTCGTAAATGAAATAATTTTGAAGGGGAGCCCCCAATTAATAATCTCAAGTCAACTGATCCTCAATATGTTTTATCATAGACATTA
>JBJTCW010000124.1:0-16752 GCA_046092065.1 Candidatus Nitrosotenuis sp.
CCTGGAGACCCAGAAGCATGTTCTGAAACAATAGACACTGCAAAAAATCTGATTCAAAATAATATCCCGACTTTGGGCATCTGCCTTGGCGCTCAAATAATAGGACTTGCCGGCGGTGCTTCCACTTACAAGCTAAAGTACGGACACCGAGGACAAAACAAGTCCTGTCTTAATTTGCAAAACAAACAAGTCTATGTTACATCTCAGAATCATGGATATTGTATAGACCCTGATTCGCTTGGAAAGACAGAGTTTGATCTGTGGTTTACAAACACTGATGATAACACAGTCGAAGGGATTCGACACAAGCTCAAGAAAATAATTGCAGTGCAATTTCATCCAGAGGCATCGCCTGGCCCATACGACTGCAAGTTTGTTTTCGAAGAGCTTGATTCTTTGATCAAAGGAGGGAAGCAAAATCAAAAATGAGTCTCTGAAAAAAATCCTAGTTTTAGGCAGTGGGGCAATCAAAATCGGAGAAGCAGGCGAAAGTCGTCAAAAACGACCGCTAATTCGACTACTCCGGTAGCCAGTGCCTCAAGGCCATACACGAAGACGGTCTGAAATCCGTACTAATTAATCCGAATATAGCTACCATTCAGACTGACACTAGGTTTGCAGACAAGGTGTACTTGTTGCCAGTCACGCCAGAGTATGTCTCATCCATAATAGAATCTGAAAGACCAGATGGAATAATGCTTGGATATGGAGGACAAACCGCACTGAACTGTGGAGTGAAACTAGCGGAAGCAGACATCTTGCAAAAATATAATGTCAAGGTTTTGGGAACACAGATTCAAGGAATTCAAAGAACCGAGGACCGACAATTATTCAAGGATTCAATGAATGAATGTGGAGTTCCTGTACTGAAATCAAAAACAGTCAACACATTTGAGGATGCAAAAAAGGCAGCCGAAGAACTTGGCTATCCAGTAATAATTAGAGTTGCGTATACTTTGGGCGGAAGAGGCGGCGGTGTGGCCCACAATGAAATTGAATTGCATGAAATTGTAGAGCGAGGACTCAATGCCAGCCTTGTGCATCAGGTTCTAATTGAAGAATACATTGGTCACTGGAAGCAAATCGAATATGAAGTAATGCAGGACTATAATGGAAATAATGTCATTGTGTGTAATATGGAAAATGTTTTGTCTATGCGTGTTCACACTGGCGATAACATTGTAGTTGCACCATCTCAAACAATAGACAATCGAGAATACCACATGTTACGCTCTGCTGCATTGCGCGGAACAAAACACGTGGGTATTGTTGGCGAATGCAACATCCAGTTTGCACTGGATGTATCCTCTGATAGATATGTAGCAATTGAAATCAACCCAAGACTGTCCAGATCATCTGCCTTGGCAAGCAAGGCAACTGGCTATCCACTAGCATACATGTCTGCCAAAATCGGCCTAGGTCATACATTACCGGAGCTGGTAAATAGAATCACAAAAACCACTACTGCCTGCTTTGAGCCGTCTTTGGACTATGCCGTGGTAAAGCATCCACGCTGGGACTTTACCAAATTTGAGCGTGCAAACCGCAAGCTGGGACCCACAATGAAGTCAGTAGGCGAGGTAATGGCAGTTGGACGCACATTTGAGGAATCACTGCAAAAATCCATCAGAATGCTTGATATCGGAAATGATGGTCTTGTACTGAACAGAATCAATGTGGATGATACCGAAATAGAAGACATTGAGAATCATTTGCTAAATGCAGACGACCGAGTTTTGTATTATGTGGCGGCTGCTCTGCGAAAGGGAATCTCTGTAGAAAAGATTCAGAAATTATCATTTATCGATCCGTGGTTTATTGAGAAAATCAAAAACATTGTCGATATAGAATTGGACCTAAAGAAAAAACAGCTAGACAAGGATATCATGCGAAAGGCAAAACACCTTGGGTTCTCCGACAAACAAATCTCTCGAGCTGTAAACAAAGACGATATGGAAGTAAGAAAAATCCGCAAAGACATGGGGGTGTTACCAGTGGTAAAGCAAATCGATACACTTGCGGCGGAATGGCCTGCAAAGACAAACTATCTGTATATGACTTATGGAGGATACGACAACGACGTCACTGTATCATCTGATCAAAGAGGAATCATTGTTCTTGGCGCGGGACCATATCGTATAGGAAGCTCCGTAGAATTTGATTGGGGAACAGTAAACATGGTTTGGGGTTTGCAGCAAAACGGTGAATCCAATGTTGTAGTTGTGAACTGTAATCCAGAGACAGTATCTACAGATTATGATATTTGCTCTAGACTATACTTTGAGGAATTGACACTGGAGAGAATTTTAGATATTGTAGACATGGAAAGTCCTAAAGGTGTGGTAACATCAGTAGGTGGACAAACCGCAAACAATCTCACGCCAAAACTTGCAAAATCCGGAATCAAACTTTTAGGCACATCTGCAGAAGATGTGGATAGAGCAGAGGACCGCTCTAAATTCAGCGCAGTCTTGGATACATTGCACATAAAACAGCCTCAATGGCAGGCATTTTCCAATTTTGCTGAGGCAAAATCGTTTGCAATTAAGGTTGGCTACCCAGTGCTGGTCAGACCGTCATACGTTCTGTCCGGCGCAGCAATGAAGGTGGTGTGGTCTCAGGAGGAATTATCTCGCTATGTGGGCGAGGCAACCACTCTGTCGCCTGATCATCCAGTTGTTATTACAAAGTTCATGCTAAATTCTTTGGAAGTGGATGTGGACGGGGTCTCTGATGGAAAAAATGTCTTCATTGGGGCTCTAGTAGAGCACATAGATGCAGCTGGCGTGCATTCTGGCGATGCAATGATGGTGATTCCACCATGGAGACTATCCAACAAACAGGTTGAAACTATAACTGATTATGCAACAAGAATTGCAAAATCATTTAACATCAAAGGACCGTTTAATCTGCAATTTTTGATAAACAACGACCAAGTCTATGTGATAGAGCTAAACATTCGTGCATCTCGTTCTATGCCGTTTGTCTCAAAGCTGATCAAGACAAATCTGATCAATATGGCGGCTCAAGCAGTGCTTGGCAAAGAATTGCCCAAAGTACCTCAAGACAAGTGGAAGAAAACACCAATCCATGGAATCAAGATGCCACAGTTTTCATTTATGCAGCTTGAGGGAGCTGATATCGTACTTGGTGTGGAAATGCAATCAACAGGCGAGGCAGCCTGTTTTGGTGATAGTTTCTATGATGCGTTATCCAAAGGATTGATTTCAGTTGGGTATAATCTGCCAAAGACAGGCACTGCACTAATAACAATTGGAGGATCTGAAAACAAGGAAAAACTGCTTCAGACGATGGCGACTCTGAAGAATCTGGGCTTCAAGTTGCTGGCAACCGAGCACACTGCGGAATTTTTGGAAGAAAAGAACATTGGCGATGTACAAATTGTACACAAGATTTCAGAGCCGGAAAGAAAGCCAAACATCTCTGATTTGCTTTATGAGAGAAAGATCAATTTCATCATAAACATCCCATCCACATCAACATTGGAAAAATACGTAGGAATGCTAAACGACGAATACCAGATAAGACGAAAGGCAATTGAGCTTGGCATACCTGTATTGACCACGCCAGAGCTTGCGGAATCGTTTGTCAAGACTTTGGAGTGGATGACGCACAATGAAACTACCAAAAAAGCACTGGAATCATACGATCCGATCTAACTAATTACTCACATGCAATCCGAGCATTTTTGATTTTACAAATCTAGTAATTTTCTCATGTCTTTGTACCTGTTTCTGATGGTGACTTCAGTCACACCTGCGGCCATCGCAATGTCTTTTTGTGAAACATCCACATCATATTTTACACATGAAATGTATAGTGCAGATGCTGCCATTCCCATTGGATCTTTTCCGGCCGTGATTCTTTGCTCATTTGCATTTTTTAGAATTTCAAGAGCATATCGTTTTACTTTTTCATTTACTCCAAGCTTGTTTGCTATTTTTGATATGCAGGTAATAGAGTTCACAACAGGCATTTTGAGTTCCAATTCGTTTACAAGCATTCGATAGTTTTTTGTCAAGTCTTTTCTTTTGATGTTGATTGCTTTGGCAACATCATCCAAAGTTCGTGGCATTTCAACATCTCGACACGCGGCATAAACTGCGGCGGCAAGAACTCCTTCTATTGATCTTCCACGAACTAGGCTTTTCAATAATGCTTTTCGATAAAAGTAAGCTGCCTTTTCAACTACTGCCCCTGAAAGTGTAAGCTTGTCCTTTAGTTTGTCCAGCTGAGTGAATGCATGTCTCAGATTTCTGTCGCTTTGCTCACTCATTTGACTACGATTATCCCATGTGCGAAGTCGCTTCATTTCGTGCTTTGCATATGATGAGAGTGGTTTGCCAGTGGCATCTTTGTCTGCCGCTCCAATAGTTGTGGCAAGACCCATGTCGTGTATTGCAAGCGATGTCGGCATTCCTACCCTGGTTTTATCATCGCGTTCATCTTTTGCTATATTGCGCTCAGGACCGGATTCCTGAATTTGTTCTTCTATTACAAATCCGCAACTACGACAAAATCGTTCACCTGTGACGGTATCTGTGATCATCATTCCTTTGCACCGTCTACAAATTCCTTCAGAGTTACGTGTATGAGATACCATCAAAAACCAAGAACAAAATTCTACACATCAATCTAACCTGTGGATGTCGTCGTCCTCTTGTCAACGCATTAGGACAATAGTGCTACTATTAACCCTTGGTAGTACCTGAGCAAATCACTGCAGTTATTACAAAAATAGTCTGATTGCAAAATTACTTGTCGATGCGTCAAAAATCAAAATTTCGGGAAAAAGATTCTAGATCTAGTTGAAAAAAGAAAATAGATCTCTATTAGATCACTTTGATTTTTTCTTGCCTTTGGATTTGGATGCTTTTTTTGCTTTTGCTGCCATACCTGTAAAGTTATTTTTATGTACTTAAGCATGCTTATTGCGAAATTTTTGCGATAATTTTCACTACAAATTCATCAAAATTTCAAAATTAGCTATTTTGAGATATAAAAAAGAAAAAAAGGATTTATTGGCTCTGGAGCTTCAGAACAGATCCATCTGATGAAACTGACAAAAAACTAGACGATGAGGAAATAGAGTAAGCAATGTTTACTAGACACAACGCCGTTCAATGGAATAGAATTGGAAAACACGTCTACAGATATTTCATTCTGTGATATTCTCAAAAACAATACGACCAAGGTTATTCGCAAGCTGGAATCCGAAATCCCTCTGAGTATTCAGGAAAGCTCTGATATGTACACGCAATATCTGCATCTACTTGATGACTATTTTGGAACGTGTTATTTGTGGCAAAAGCAATACTTTGACAGACTGGGATTTAGCAAAGAGGCACTAAATGCTATCAATGATTACTGGAATGTGGCAACCGATCTTTACTGCACGCAAATTGAAATGATCACCAGCGCACAAAAATCTGGAGTCGATACACAGGAAAACCTGATGAAACTGTGTGACAAATACGTGCATGAGGCACTAGACTATTACGGCAAAATATTTTCGCAAGCTCTCGCTAAGACGAGTCAAAAATAATAAAAAAAGATTCAATTAAGCTTTAGTATCTTTTTTGAAATCTTGGTTTTTGGTGTTTTGGAAGACATTCTTTGCAATAAACTGGTCTGTCTGGTTTTGGTTCAAAAGGTACCTCTGATGCTTTGCCGCAATCTGAGCAAGTGCATGGGTACATTTTTTTGTCATATGACATGCCTCGGGTCCTATCTGACCAAATAAGAATCAATGGCTAAATCACTTGAGATAACAGCGATTCGTCGCCAATTATGGTGCCATCAAGCGTGACTATTTTTGCAGACAACTCACCTTTGATCTTCTCTATTATTGGAGAGATTGACTTTTTGTATGATTTTTTCTTGGTTGCATAAAAATATCTGTTAAATGATGGAACAATGATTATTTCCAGCTCACCTGATTCTGATGGGAATATGTTTTGTTTTTGCGTCTTGATTGATACCCATACCCGCTGACCATTCAATATGGAATGTTCATCAAAAAACACTGGATGTACGTGGCCCATCACTATTCTGGATACATGTGAATAATTCACAGTAGGCATTGTATGGCCATGCGTTAGCAGAGTATCTTCTAGGATCATTCCAAGGGAGCCTATCATGGTGATGTCATTTGGGACCAAACGCGAAATATTTGCGTCATGGTTGCCCGGTATGAGTACTGTTTCGGTCTTTTTTGCAAGCGCTGATAACAACTTTGGCACTTCATCCCATTCTGATTTTAAAATCCAAGATATTCCAGACTTGATGTCACCTAGCAATACAAGTGAGTCTGGTTTTTCCATATCAATTAGGTCCGTTATCTTTTGGATTGACTCGTTTATTGTGGTGTTTTTTCCAACAAAGATCTTGTTTTGCGCCAAATTCCCCTCAAATCCTATGTGCAAGTCAGTTAGGACCAGATGCTTTTTTTCTCCTGATAAAACCAGTGCGGCCTCGCCAAGAATCGGCTTTGTCTTCATCAAAAAATAATACAAAGCAATTTGCATTAAATTCTTGTTGCCGCAAGAAAAAACCTCAGTTATTGTATCGGAAAGGCGTGTCAAGTGTCATGTCTTTGAGCCAAGCAAGCGACAAATCTGGACTGTAGTAGGTATGGGAAAGGAACACTGGCTTGCACCGGAGCACAACTATTGCTCTTGTGAAGGGTTTTACTTTGCAAAAAACAAAAAGTCATGCTATCATCTGGACTCACTAAGACTTGCGCAAAACCAGCATGAAATAGAATACATTGAATTCTCAGATGAGGAATATGCGGATTTTGTTAAAGGTTTGATATCGGAAATCTGATTTACTCGTCTTTGATGGATTCTCTGGAATATCCCTTGTTTATGACGAATTGTGTCAGGGCTTCCTGAGAATAATCGATTCCATGCTCTGAATCAAAATGATCTCGAAGAGATTTGAGCAATGATACTGTAAGCTCGCCCTCTGCAACAAAATCGCACTCAAATCCATAATCATGACATGCAAGCTTGACTTTCATGCTATGACGGCAAAATCAGTCTTAATAACTTTTTATCCAATCTTCAAAACTAGTTTCTAAAAATGAAGGTTATAGGGGAATTGTTGTAATGTCTTCTTTTGCAACGCCCTTCCATAGTCCGATCATTCCTTGCGGCTCGACTGGTTCGACCTTGGTTATCTTTTGCAGTTTGATGTGATCTGGGTTTGGTGGCATCCATAGCATTGCCATGTATTCGCCGACTTCACCCACCTTGTTTGGTGCCGCACTGATTATCTTGTCTTTTGAGAATCCCTTGGCAACTAGTGCATCTGTTGATTTCTGCATCAGATCCATTCTTCCATGGACAAACAAGTATACTGTTTTTGTATTGTCAAATGACATTGTCTGGATTTGCCTGATCTTGCTAAATCAACGTTGTGATGGAACCAAAAAAGGTTAAATTGGTACATGCAGGCGCAAAATCGTGAAGATTGTAACTATAGGAAGCAGAATATTCGTTACAAGCTTTCAGCTTGCTGGAGTACAAGGAGTAGTAGTGGATACACCACAGACGGCATTTTCTGAGGTAAAAAAACTAGCAGACGATCCAGAAGTTGGGTTGGTGCTGATTTCTGAAGACATGGCAACTCCAATCAACACAGAACTGACCAAGCTTCGAGCTACCAAGTCAAAGCCTTTGGTATTTGCATTGCCCGCATCAGGCTCTGAGAAAAAGGAAGTTGACTATAGAAAGATGCTCAAGACGATTCTTGGTGTCTAGTCATCTAGATATACCGATCATACTATATCTCATCAAATGAAAACGGCTTTTGTAAAAGGTCCAGCACAAATAGAAGTCTCTAATACTGCAAAACCTGTCCTTGGACCTGGCGATGTTCTAGTAAAAATGCAGTCTTGCGGAATTTGCGGCTCTGATGTGGAAAAGGTATTTGGAAAATATGGTCAACCTTCTATGCGACTTGGACATGAACCAGCTGGAACCATAGTTGAAGTTGGCACAAATGTCAAGGATTTCAAAAAAGGAGACCGAGTCTTTACACATCATCACGTTCCGTGTTATTCCTGTCATCTATGTGATCATGGCAATGAGACAATGTGTCCAAAATATTATGAAACCAATCTATCTCCATGCGGTTTATCCGAAGAATATGTTGTTCCAGAATGGAATGTCTCTCATGGCGGAGTGTTAAAAATTCCGGATTCAATGTCGTTCGAAGAAGCTGCAATGATTGAACCTCTTGCGTGCTGTGTTCGCTCTTGGAATAAATTTTCATTCAAAAAAGGAGACACCGCAGCAATCTTTGGTGCAGGACCAACTGGCATGATGCACGTAATGCTTGCACAAGCACATGAATTCTCATCGGTATTTGCCTTGGATGTTAATGATTTTAGGCTGAATTTTGCAGGTACAATTGGCGCAATACCGCTCAAATCAGGCGCCGTAGAATCCATACAAAAGATTCTAGAATTCACAAAGAACCAAGGCGTTGATGTGAGCATTGTTGCAACCGGCGCACTGCAAGCAGTAACTGATGCTATTGCTCTTACAAGAAAGGGCGGAACAATAGTGATGTTTGGGGTTCCATCAAAAGGCGCTACACTAAACATTGACATGAGTGTTGTTTATTCCAAAGAACTGACCATAGTTCCAAGTTACGCGGCATCAGACAAAGACACAAAGCAAGCACTGGATCTGATTGCCTCAGGCAAAGTAGTTGCAAAAAAACTCATCACACACAGATACACATTGGATCAATCACAACAAGCATTTGAGCACGCGCATACTGGCCAAGGCGCAATGAAGATCGTTATCAACGGATAAGAAAAGATTAAGAAGGGTCCCAAATCGTCGGTTTTTACAGATATGGATTATGGATTAAAAAGCAGAATAGCAAGCATCCTCAAGCCAAACAACGGCAGAGGCGTAATGCTTGCAGTAGATCACGGTTATTTTCTTGGACCAACAGAAAAACTCGAAGTACCAAAAAGAACAATCGCACCAATTGTACGATACTGTGATTCATTGATGGTAACAAGAGGCGTAGTACGAAGCTCAGTTGATCCAAACATTCCAGTGCCAATTGTACTAAGAGTATCAGGCGGCTCTAGCATTATTGGAGAAGACCTATCCAATGAAGAAATTACAACCAGCATCAAAGACGCAATCAGAATTAACGCAACGGCAGTAACAATGTCTATCTTTGTCGGCGCAAAATACGAGCATAAATCACTTGTAAGCCTAGGTCACCTAGTAAACGAGGCAGAAGAATATGGCTTGCCAGTACTTGCAGTAACCGCAGTTGGCAAAGAGCTCGCAAAACGCGATGCAAGATACCTGTCACTATCATGCAGAATCGCAGCCGAATTTGGCGCACACATGGTAAAGACATACTATTGCGATGATTTCCAAAAAGTAGTCAGCTCTTGTCCAGTACCAATCATTGTGGCAGGCGGACCAAAACTACCAGAACGCGATGCCTTGGCATTGACGTATAATTCCATCAAAGCAGGCGCGGCCGGTGTAGACATGGGACGAAACATCTGGCAATCACAATACCCAGTAGCAATGATTAGAGCAGTGCGAGCTATCGTTCACTCTAATTACAACTTGGACCAAGCATACAAGCTATTCCAACAGCTAGCAAAGGGACAGCCAGAACAACAAAACAGAGGTAACTTTAACCAAAGACCAAATCAAAACAGACCACAAGGCAACAGACCAAACAACCAACGACCAAACCAGAACAGACAAAACCAAAACAGAAACCAACAACGTCCTCAAGGAAACAGACCTCAACAACAAAACAGACCTGGCCAAAAACCAAACCAACAAAGACCAAATCAAACTAAACCAAATCAGCAAAGACCAAACCAAGGAAAGCCTCAACAAGGACAAAGACCGCAAAACAGACCACAAGGAAAACCACAGCAACAAGGACAACGACCACAGCAAAGACCTCAACAACAAAACAAGCCAGGACAAAAACCAAACCAAAACAAACCGCAAAACAAGCCACAGCAAAAACCACAATCAAAACCAGCACAAGCACCAAAGCCAGCTCCACAGCCGGCAGCTCCAGCTGAGCAAAAAACACAATAGTCCTATAATTCGTATTATTGGTAAATTATTATCTGCTTAGTTGAGTTTAAGTGATTTTTCAAAACACTCACTAGAGCAATAATAGCTTGCTCTATACTGAAATTCTTTTCCACACATTCGACATTTTTGACTCACGCAAAGAATTGTTTTGTTGTACTTATAACTGCGATTTGTAATTCAACCAAGTTAGCACTAGACTCGGATTCTATAATGATTGGGCGCGTATTTTTATGGCTTGAAATTTAGATTTTTGATAGGTGAATGTGAGCTATCTTCCAGCTCGGCTTTTTGACCAGAACAAATGTAGCTCGCCCCTGAATTTCCATCAATTCTCCAGTGAATGCCTTGTTGTCAACTAGCATTCCTTTTTGTACTAGCTCAAATGCGACAACTGCGACATCGCCAAACAAGCTAATCTTTGGGTTTGTTATGGTGTAATCATAATCAGATATTGAGACAAATCGCAGCTCTTCTAGGGCTATGGTAGTCTTGTAGTCTTTTAGGTCATATGGAGGGACATCTGAGAATGACGAAAACGATGGATCGTCAAGCTGAATCTCTCGCAAAGGGGTTAGGTCCTTGGTTTTACCTATCTCAAAAAATCTCTCTATTACACTGATGATGTCTTCTCTGTCTGACATGCAAAATTCTTTGAGCCTGTACTGACTTAAGCCTTCAGTTCTGCCTCGAAAAAGACAAGCAATCTTTATATGAATAATTTTGTTATTCTATTCTGAATATGATGCATAGCTTGACAGAACCACTGCTGGTACTAGTCGAGCTGGCGCTGTAAATTTATACTACAGCGCGCTTTTGTGGTGAATAAATCATGGAAAAAATTTCAGGCGCTAGGTCGTTAATCAAAGCATTAGAAAAACAAGGAGTAAAAGAGATCTTCGGGCTACCGGGAGGTGCAAACCTTCCAATGTATGATGAGCTATACAAGAGCAACATCAGACACATTCTAGTCAGACACGAACAGTCAGCTGCACACATGGCAGACGGATTTGGTAGAGTATCAAGAAAGGCAGGCGTATGCTTTGCAACATCTGGTCCTGGCGCTACCAACATTGTAACTGGTCTTGCAACTGCAAACGCAGATTCTTCTCCGATGGTTGCAATCACAGGACAGGTGCCAACTGCAATGATTGGCAGAGACGCATTTCAGGAATCAGATATCATTGGTATAGCAAACCCAGTTGTAAAATATTCATTTCAACCCTTCAAGGCAGCAGACGTTCCGGAAGTAGTCAAAAAGGGATTTTACATTGCGGAAACCGGCAGACCGGGCGCAGTTCTTATCGATATTCCTAAAGACGTTCAGACAAACGAGGCAGAGATTCCATTCCCAGAAGAGGTCAAAATTAGAGGATACCATCCATGGACAGATCCAGACGTTGCCGCAATAGAAAAGGCAATCAAGTTGTTGTTATCCTCAACCAGACCAATAATCCTAGCTGGCGGTGGTGTTATCATATCATCGGCATTTGCGGAATTGCAATCATTAGCTGAAATGCTTATGATTCCAGTGGTATCGACATTCAAGGGCAAGGGCGCATTCCCAGAGACACATCCGTTGTCACTAGGACCAATAGGAATGCACGGGCACGCAGAGGCAAACAAGGTAATGTCAGAGGCAGACTGTGTTTTGGCTATTGGTACAAGATTCTCAGACAGATCAGTTGGAACATTTGCAGAATTTGAAAAGAATCTCAAGATTATCCATCTAGATGTAGACCCGGCAGAAATTGGCAAAAACCAAACAACCAGCGTTGCCATAGTTGGCGATGTAAAAGCATCACTTCGAATATTTGTAAAATTGCTAATGCAAAAGGCATTCAAAAAGGCAGAAGAAAACGAATGGCTCAAGCATGTATCCGAAGTAAAACAATACTGGCGAGACAATCTCAAGCTACCGCAAGGTGAGTTGACTGCAGCAAAAATCTTGCGCAAGTTGCGTGAGGTAATGCCAGCGCAATCTATAGTTACTACCGAGGTAGGCCAGCACCAAATGTGGGCATCGTTATTCTATGATGTGATATCACCTGGTACTTTCTTTAGCTCAACTGGATTGGGTACAATGGGTTGGGGATTCCCGGCAGCAATAGGAGCAAAGGCAGCTAGACCAGATTTGCCAGTAGTGGATATTGCAGGCGATGGAAGCTTTAACATGACAGAGAATTCTCTAGCTACTTCAGTTCTTGATAACTTACCTGTTATAGTATTCTTGGTAAACAACTACACATTGGGAATGGTTGCACAATGGCAAAGAACCTTTTATGACAGAAGAATGATTGGTGTTGACCAAAAGCGATGCCCAGATTATTGCAAGCTAGCAGAATCATACGGAGCACAGGGAATCAGAGTGGGAGACCTTAATGAGTTAGGCCAGGCAATCAAGTCGGGACTAAAGTCAGATGTTGCAACAGTAATTGACATTCCAATTGATCCAGAAGAAGACGTATTGCCGTTTGTAGCACCAGGCACATCGCTCAAGGACATGATTCTACCATCATAGGTGTGTACAATGGTGTGGGCAATATTATCAATTTTAGTGGAAAACAAACCAGGAATTCTATTCAAGGTGACTCATTTGTTTCGTTCAAGAAATTTCAACATTGATTCTATATCTGTAGGGGTAACTGAAAATCCAGAATTCTCCAAAATGACAATCACCACAATAGGTGATGAAAAGCAGATAGGACAAATTGTAAAGCAATTGGAGAAAATGATTGATACAATAGAGGTAAAGCGACTAGACGACAAAAATACTGTATTTCGGGAATTGTCATTGTTTAGAATCAAAATCTCAAAACCATCGGATTCCATGGAGATAAACAATATCGCAAACTCGTTTGGGGCCAAAATCCACGACGCCAGAAAGGACTCTATCATGGTAGAGTTGACTGCCACGCCTGAGCAGATCAACAATCTTCAAGAGCTACTGGCCCCATATGGTATACTAGATGTGGCAAGAACAGGCGCAGCTGCTTTGCAAAGAGGCGGAGACTAGTGCGAGTTAGAATATTTGATACAACACTACGAGACGGTGAGCAAACCCCGGGTGTTGCATTATCACCAGAAAAAAAACTATCCATAGCCAAGAGGCTTGATGAGCTCGGAGTAGACGCAATAGAGACTGGCTTTCCAGTAATTTCAGAAGGTGAGCAGCAAGGAATCAAAATGATTACCAAGGCAGGCCTTCGAGCCGAGCTTTGCGGCCTAGCTAGAACCAACAAAAAGGATATTGACGCAGCAATCGACTGCGGTCTAAAGTACATTCACACATTCATTGCAACATCTGACATTCACTTGCAGTACAAGCTAAAGATGACTCGCGAGCAGGCACTTGCCAAGGCAATCGAGGCAGTTGAATACGGCAAAGCTCATGGCTTGCAAGTAGAGTTTTCTGCAGAAGATGCTACCAGAACCGACCGGGACTTTCTAAAACATGTATTTTCTGAAGTGGCAAAGGCAGGTGCAGACAGAATTGACATTCCCGATACCGTAGGATATTCCACTCCGCAATATATCGCAGAAATAACACGAGATGCAGTCATCGCAACAAATCTTCCAGTGTCCGTGCATTGCCATAATGATTTCGGATTGGCAGTTGCAAATGCAATTTCAGGAATACAAGCCGGAGCATCATGTGCCCATGTAACAATAAACGGAATTGGAGAGCGAGCTGGAAATGCATCACTAGAGGAATTTGTCATGGCGTTGCAATGCCTACAATTTGGTGATCAAAAATGGGAAACTGGAATCAACACTAAACTATTGTATGAGACTTCCAAGTTTGTCTCTAATCTAGTTGGCATCAAGGTCCAGCCAAACAAGGCTATAGTTGGCGAGAATGCATTTGGTCATGAATCTGGAATCCACACTCATGGTATTTTGAATAATCCTTTGACATACGAGCCAATCAGTCCTGAACTAGTTGGCAGAACTCGCTGGCTACAGGTAGGAAAACATGCAGGAATCCACGGAGTATCTGCAATGCTTGAAGAATATGGAGTTAAAGCAAATGAAGACCAGCTAAAGCAAATCTTGGACAAAGTAAAGGCCCAAGGCGACCAAGGAAAGCAAATGACCGAAGTGGATTTGCTAGCTATAGCAAACGAGGTACTAGCAGAGCACACCATAAAGAGACTAGTCCAGTTAACCGGATTTTCAGTATCGACAGGTATTGGCACAATGCCGTATGCATTTGTAAAACTAAACATCGATGGTGTTGATTATAGTGGTACTGACTTTGGTGTAGGTCCAGTGGATGCCGCAATTAATGCAATTCAGAAAATCACGGGAGAGATAGCAAAGGTTCGAGTTAAAGAGTACAAGCTGGATTCCATTTCCGGTGGAGCAGACGCATTATGTGAGGTTACAATCAAAGTCGAAGATGCATACGGGAACGTGGCAGCTGCTAAATCCATTGGCGAGGATATCGTAACTACAAGCGTTCAGGCAGTCATAGAAGGCATTAATCGAATAATGTTCAAAAAAACACTAAAGCACTAGACATGTACAAGATCTCGCTAATTACTGGAGATGGCATAGGACCTGAATTATCCGAGTCTGTCATTTCTGTGTTAAATGCCATTCATGACAGGACAGATGTAAAATTCAGTATAGAAAAATTACTTGCAGGCGATATTGCGCTAAAGCAATACGGAAAAGCTCTACCTGATCAAACACTAGATGCAATCAAAAAGTCTGATGTCTGCATGAAGGCACCCGTAGGCGAGTCAGCTGCAGATGTCATTGTGGTGTTGAGAAGAATGCTGGACTTGTATGCAAATATTCGTCCTGCAAAGTCCTATCAAGGAATGAATGCACTAAAAGATGGAATTGACATGGTTATTGTTCGAGAAAACACTGAAGACTTGTACACCGGACAGGAATTTGAAACTCCTGGAGCAGCTGTAGCATTTAGAATTATTTCAGAAAAGGCATCTGAGAAGATTGCCAAATATGCATTTGAAACCGCAAGACAAAGAAATGGAAAAAAGAAGGTAACATGTGTCCACAAATCCAATGTAATGAGAAAGACAGACGGATTATTTTCCAGAGTATGTTCTGAAGTTGCAAAATCTTATTCGGATATACAATTTGATCAAATGTATGTTGATGCGTGTGCAATGAATCTAATTCGACGCCCGGAAACCTTTGATGTCATAGTTACAACAAATCTCTTTGGCGATATCTTGTCTGATGAATCATCAGAGGTAGTCGGAGGTCTTGGGATGGCACCAGCTGCAAACATTGGCGATAATTTTGCATTGTTTGAGCCGGTTCATGGAGCTGCATTTGATATTACTGGCAAAGGAATCGCAAATCCGTCATCGTTTATCTTGTCTGCAAAAATGATGCTTGAATGGCTAGGCAAAAAGCACAATGATTCCAAGTGTTTTGAAGTTGCCAAGAAACTGGAATCTGCGGTTTATGGTGTTGTCAATAAGGGGATAAAGACGCAGGATATTGGTGGAACAAAGACTACTTCTGAATTTACCAAAGAAATCATCTCATTACTCTGATGGTTAACCACAAAGGAATTTACTGATTATTAATAAAAATAGAACGCCCCCTGTTCAGGTGTCAAAAACTTCCTAGCTCCACAGCATGTTGAACAGTATGTTTTGTTGGAAATTCTTTAAGACAACAATGTACAATACATTTTCCAATGAGTGAAAAATATCTCATAGCTGGCATCAAGTATTACATCAATAACAAAAAGAAATTCATCTCTGGGATGCGTGATCAGGGTCAGATCTGGAATGAACAATCCAAAGATATGATGGCGAAATTGAGTAATGCTATTGCAGGACACATCTCCAGTGATGTAGCATACTTTGAAGAACTCTTAAGATTAGTTGAAGAAAAGAAAAAATCAGAGAATAGCCAGCAAAATAAAGAAACTCCTCGATTAGATCCAAAAATTAAAGCAGAAATTGCACGTCAAGTTCGACTAGAAGTTGCCAGAACATTAAGGAAGAAGTATGACTCTGAAAGATCATAAAAATCACTACAACGTCAAGTTGCTTTAGGGGACATTGATTCTGAGCCGGGATTTGAGAATCAAGGCTCAAAATCCTAAGTGTGATCTTCGCAAGCCTTTTTTTGAATGGTTTTTGGTCGGGAATTTGAAAAGTGCCACTAATGCAATTTGACACTTTTCTAGTTTTTAAAAAATGAAAAGAAAAAAATCGACTTGTAAGACCAGTATACGTTATACAAGAACATCATGCAACAAGACTACATTGGGATCTAAGATTTGAAATTGAAAATACTCGCAAAAACGGGCTAAATCCATTCTCAGATAAACAAGAGCAAGAAGAATGGTTTATCACACATCTAATAAAAAAAGAAAGTCGTTCTAGAGAAAGTTTGTAAATAATACTAAACCTGCAACTAGAGCCCCAATCATTACTGCTGCGACTAACCCAAAGAGCTTTTTACCACTCATTGGTGCTTTTTGATTTTGCATGATGAACTTCAGCTTCGATAGTATATAAAATAGTGGTAAATATTAGTTCTAGTGAAAATTGCAATTGCCATTATGAATAACCATATCAAAAAATCACTCTACAATCCAAAATAGCTCATAAGAGAATCTTGATTGCAAGTC
>JBJTCW010000125.1:0-1925 GCA_046092065.1 Candidatus Nitrosotenuis sp.
TCCATTATTCGGTACAGTGTTCAGTATTCTGTCTACCGTATTTGGACAATTGGGACCAAACTATGACCCATTGTTCTATGATGTCATGGTATACATCTTTGGCACAGTCATGTTTACTGTATTCCTCTTGGGAATCATTGCATACTGGCTCAGAGTCCATGGCTGGTCATACAAAGACAACCGTGAAAGATGGGTTGACGAATTAGACAGACACTTTGAAAGATAAGGTATCGGCCTGATACCAGACAACGGAAAGTACTGGTAAGACTCTCTTTTTTCATTCTTTTTAGTTTTCTTTAATCTAGACTCTGTATTTACCGACTTGGGTGGTTTCTGTAATGATGGTTCTACTTTGGCGGCTCAAAGTCTTGTTCGCTAGAATGCTCGTATCCCTTGGTAAAGAAGACTGCCTTGTAGTGAACTCCATCAACTAGTGGTTCTCTGATATAGTTTGCAGATTCTTTGCCATCAACATAGATCTTTGATGTTGCTTGGTCCATATCCCTCATTGGAAAACCATTGTCGTGATATGTAGTCCAGACCCACAAAAAGTGCCCTATTTCAAACGAATATTCATTTTTCCATTCGGCATGAATGGTGCCATCATTTGTCAAAGTGTATACTGAATGCCTACAGTTTTCGTTATTGCCAATGTTTGCCGGAATGTCTATTTTGTGACCGTCCACGTATAGTTCCAAAGTCGCCGTGACCTTGTAGTCGGTTTCAATATTGTTTATGCAAACTCTTAGAGGGTTGTCAATGTTTGCCCATTGTTGAATGAAAATGCTTCCCACACCTACAGAGATGCCTATTGCTGCTGTGATTATGAGGTATCGTATCGTGCTTTTTCTCTTGGCAGGATCGCCCAAGCCGGGCCACTTCATGACTTGGCTGAATTTCTATGGCATAAAGTCGTTTCTCTAGAGGATGATAATAAAATGAAAAGAGAGGGTTGTTGGTTTAGATTACTTGCCAGGGGCGAGTTGCGAATGTTATGACATAGCCAACGCCAATGATGATTGATTGATACATGATGTTGGTGTATGGAATTGGTTTGAGTATTGGCTCACCTGTAACGACTACTGTTTGTCCTGGGCCTAATCCTGGTCCAACTTGAGCTACGTTGAGTTGTGTATGTACGTGGTATACTCCTGGCTCTAATGCCTTTGCCCTGATTTCATAATCAATGACAGAGTTACCTGGGAGTTGAAAGACGTTTCCTGGTGGGGTTCTTGCTAGAATTTCCCATCTGTTACCTGCGTTGGTGGACTCTGAGAATATAGAATTCCATCCTCTTAGGTCTCTTTCAACAAGACTTACGAACTTGCCAGAGAGGACTAGTTCTTCACCGGTTTGCAGTGATTGTCTGTTGAAAGTCTCGTCTTCAATCTTTACAAAACGACTCTGAAGTTGTGCTTGTACACCATGTGCCTCTGCAGTCTGTACCATTTGGGCCAAGTTTGGACCTAAAGTACCTAATGCTAGAACAACACTTAGTGCGAGTACGATTGTTTTCTTGTCGACCATAGTTATCCCGTTAATTAATCATCGACTAATAGAATGATATATGTTTTACCGTTGTAATCATTAGTGAAACTTAAAAGATCATGCGTGAATTTTGATCTAATAGTTAAACATCAATGTTCAACATTACATTGGTACGGTTTTTCAGATGTAATATTTTCATTTTTACAAAGTTTTCTGTCTGGAATTAGACATAAATTATGCAGTTATTGTAATAGTTTCAAGAAATTTCTCTAAAAATATTTTTCACCAGCGGCATCAGTTGAATCATTCTGGCCGGATCAAAATACAATAGCCCTGTCCGACGAATAAAAAAATCTGATAATCCCGTTACCATTTCTTTGCGGATACAATAATCAATCTCCTCCCGAAGCAAATGCTCCTCCGTCCATCCACTGGTC
>JBJTCW010000126.1:0-12482 GCA_046092065.1 Candidatus Nitrosotenuis sp.
GTACAATCTAATGCAAATCAAGAAAAAACCTTTCTCACCCATTCCGGTTCTGTAATCAAGACAACTGGAGATGTCTTGGATCCTATCTATACTTCTCAAACAGTCAAAATAGATCCAAGCAAGTATCTCCGAGAATTCAACTATGGTCGAGTTTCAACCATCGATGGAAAAACAGTACGCGAGTTCACCATAATAGCTGATGATGACAAAATCATGGAGATATCTCCTGGGGTATTCTATAATGTTTGGACCTTTAATGGAACAGTTCCAGGCCCGACAATTAGAGCAACGGAAGGGGATTGGGTCAAAGTAAAATTCATCAACAACGGTTCCAAATCACACACAATTCATTTCCATGGATTTCATGCTGCAGAAATGGATGGCGTCTTTGAGCCAGTTGGAGGACATGGTGGCCAGTTCACATACGAGTTTGAGGCAGGCCCAGTGGGAGTACATCCATATCATTGTCATGTGATGCCATTAGAGGAGCACATCTCGCACGGATTGTATGGAGTGTATATTGTGGATCCAAAAGAGTCCCGTCCAAAGGCAGACGAAATGGTGATGGTCCTAAACGGATTTGATACTGACTTTGATGCGGAAAACAATTTCTATGCAGCAAACACAATTCCATTTTACTATCAGCATCATCCAATACAGATCAAAACCAACGAGCTGGTGCGAATCTATGTGGTAAACATGTTAGAGTTTGATCAGATAAACAATTTCCATCTTCATGGAAACCTGTACAATTATTATCCAACAGGCACGTATTCTGTGCCTAGCGCCTTTACAGACATGATAACTCTGTCTCAGGGCGAGCGTGGAATAATGGAGTTTACCTATCACATGCCTGGCAAGTTCATGTTCCATGCCCACAAGACGGAATTTGCTGAAAAAGGATGGACCGGTCTATTCCTGGTAAAAGACGGGGCTGAGCAATAATGGAAACTAAAACATCCAAGGCAAAAATAGCACTAGCCGGAATAATTCCAGTAATTTTGCTTTCTGCAATGATTCTGTATTTGTTTGGTCCTGGCTCGGACCTTGTAAACTTTGGAACTCCATTGCCAAAAATTGCAATTGAAAAAGTAGATTTTGTTCCATCTGAAATCCAAGTTACCGTTCGAAACACTGGACCAATGGATGTTATCATTGCACAGGCTGACGTCAACGACAGAATCCAGCCAGCTGCAATAGAGCCAGACAAGAATTTGGCCAGATTTGAAACAGCTTTGGTCAGAATACCATATCACTGGAATTCTGCAGAGCCATATGAAATTGGCCTGACTACAAGTGATGGTGTAAGGTTTTCTCATAAAGTAGAGGCGGCAACTCCTGCAATCAAGCCAAGCTTTGAGCTTGCATCATACTTTGGAATAATTGGAACCTATGTGGGTGTGATTCCTGTTTTGATTGGATTATTGTGGTTCCCGTTTATCTCAAAGATGAGTCCTGCAAAATACAAGTTCTTTTTGTCACTTACTGTCGGGTTGCTCTTGTTTTTGGGAATTGATGCAATTACGGAAGGCCTGGAGATATCTGCAGAAAAACTCTCCAGTGTATTCAATGGACCATTACTAATTGCAACAGTAGTTGTTGGTTCTTTCATTGGTCTGTATTATACCGCAGAAAAGCTAGTCAGCCGTGTTTCATCCGCATCAAAATCAGTGGCAATAGCCTTGATGGTTTCAGTTGGAATAGGACTGCACAATCTTGGCGAAGGCTTGGCAATAGGCGCGGCAATAGGCTTGGGCGAAATAGCATTGAGCACGTTTCTCATAGTTGGATGTACCATCCACAATACCACTGAGGGGCTGGCAATTGCAGCTCCAATGGCGCGACAAAAACCAATGATAAAAAAACTCGCAGCAATGGGAATTATTGCCGGTGCGCCAGCAATCCTGGGTGCATGGATTGGAGGATTCCAATATTCACCTCTTTCTGCAATAATATTTCTCTCAGTAGGAGCTGGTGCAATATTTCAGGTTGTAATTGCAATTCTCAAATGGATGAAACAGGACGAACAAGGCTTGATCTCTGCTCCAACTGCCGCGGGAATTGCAGTAGGGATGATCATAATGTACGTGACAAGCGTTCTGATCTAGTACGGCTCTGGATGTATAGTAATTACAGAATTTTTGAAATGGCTCCTAATGTCCTGCTCTATTTTTGATGTCAAGTCATGAACTCTTTCTATTGATAATTCCTTGTCAAATGAGCAGTCGATGTCTATTTTGAGCAAATCATCAAAATTCAAAGTAACAATGCTTCCAATTTTTTTGACTTCTGTGTGATCCTTTAGAATCTGGATTATCTTTTCGTCATTGGTGTCAAATGACTTGAGATCCTTGGGCATTGTGATGTATGGCTCTAGATGTATTGTGATGTGCTGGATTTTTGGCTGCTCTTTTTTGATTTTCTCTTCAATTATTTCAGAAATATTATGTGCATCATCAAGGCTCATCTGCCTGTCTACCATCGCATGAAGGCTCACAAATGTAGAATCATTGGATGTATGCTGACTGACATTATGGATTCCTCTGACTCCTGCAATGTTTGATGCAATTTCATAAATTCTGGAATCTGATGGAACATTTTCCCAGCTAGGCTCAAAATGAACCGTGATCTCGGCATTTGGGATGTGGTCTTGGATGTTTTTCTCTACCAAAGTGGATATTTCGTGAGCCTTGTCAAAGCTGACATCAGCACGCAATGACACTGTAACATCAGCAAATACGGAATCCCCTGATCTTCTCATTAGAATAGGTCCCGTGCCAACCACTCCTTCAGTCGCAAGAGCAATGTTTTGGACCTTGTTTACAAGTTCTGGCGATATGATATCAGTGAGGTCCTGCGCCGTCTTGTAGACCAGCTTTATTGCAAGCACGCAAAGTAACACCCCTAGAACTAAAGCAGCAAAGAAATCCCCATGCTCAAATCCAAACGACACCAGTACAATTCCAACTATGACAACTAGAGTAGAGCCAAGATCCAAAAACGCATGGTAAAAGTCGGCCTTTAGTGTGGTTCCGCCAAGCTTTGATAAAGCACGCCTTAACATTATGATTCTAAAAATATCAACACAAATGGTGTAGGCGGCACCTGCAAGTGCAACACCTTCGGTTACTGGAAGATGTGTAGGACTCTGTATTCTTAGAATGGATTCAAAAATGAAAAAGCAAGCAATGAGAAAAATCGCAATTCCGCCAATCAGTCCTCCAAGGGATTCCACTTTGCCATGGCCGTAGGTATGCTCTGCATCTGGCGGCTTGATCGCAAATCTAGCTGCAAGCAACAAAACCACAGTAACTACACTATCAAGCAACGCGTGGATGCTATCGGTAAGTAACGCCAAACTATTCGATAATAATCCGAGAACCAGCTCTACTACAAATGCCGACAAAATGGCGATAAACGATATCTTGAGCGCGCCAGTCCTTTTCAAAAAGACATTTTCCATCAAAGCCCTAAACACCGGTTTACGAATAAATCATACGGAAACGTTATCTGCACGAGCGTAAAATCCCTGATGAATTGAAGAAGCTGGCATTGCTAGGTCTATTGGGATTGATACTGGTACCGTTTTTGGCACCCGTACACGCTGCCAACCCAAACCTGTACGTTTCAGCGGAAAACTCGTACTATAACAATCATTTTGCCGGATCTATGGTTATCGAAGTAATAGTGAATGATCCAAACCTTGCCGACACCAGCGTCGGAAAAGGCGAACCAGACGTCACACTAAACGGAAACAACCTTCGAATGGTTCAGGCAACCGATGGAAGATGGTACGGATACTTTGCAAATCTGGACAAGGCCAAAACAGCCGACCAAACAGTGGGTCTTGCGGGACAAGGCTTGGACTTTGGTGAATTCTGTAGCAAAAACACAACTGTATTTGGTCCGTCATTTTCTGAATCTGAAGGAATAGCAATTCCAAAGACAGGTGCAACTGGTGCAACAAACGGTAATTCTGGATTTTCTACATGTACTAGTGTTCCTGGAGGATCAACAGTAAACAATGTAGTTAGATATCCGAAAACAATCAACACTAATTCTGCCATTCCAAGCGGACAAATTGGCCTAAACTCGGCAGTATGGCCAGTCATCCAATTATACTCATTTAACACTGATGTTGTAATACAGTACAACGGTGCAGGTAATACACAATCTGTTACTTTACAATACGACGAAATTCCAAATATCACAACAACCCTAGACAGGGCAAGCTATCCTCCAAACTCCCAAGTCTTTGCAACAATCAAAGACATACAGCTAAACCAAGACCCAACAGCTCGTGATTCCTGGTCGTTCAATGTGGTGTCACCGCAAACAACGTTTTACATGGCATTTACTGAAAACGGAGCAAATGCTGCAAACGGTGGTACTGGACTGGTAAATCTGGCATCTAGTTTGTCTAGTCTTGGATTTGACAAAAACGGCAAGATATTGATGAGCCTTGGCTCTGTTGCAGAAATACAAACAAACGGTTACCAATCAACAACTAGCACATCTGATGGTTCTAGCAAGGTTGTCACATTTGTCGAGTCCCAACCAAACACCGGCATTTTTGAGAACTTTGATCGTTCCAACATTTCTAATGTTAAAATCGCTTCAAATGCACCGCGTGGACAATCTGCCACTATAGAGTACGACCAAAAATCGCTATCCATTGTGTCTGGCTTGGGTGATGCAAATATCTCATTAGGCACAAACCAGCCAGTATCCGGCCAAAAAGTGCCTGTAACGGTAACGGATCCTGACCAAAACCTCAACTCTGGTGGAAGGGACAAACTCGATGTATTCCGAAGCACTGCAATCGTTCCAACGCTAACAATTGGCAATCCTGGAACACTACAAAGTGCTGGTAGTGTCAAAATTTACACTGCATCAACTGATGTCTTGACTGGAGGCACATCTGTTTCATCATCAGTACCTGACACAAAATCCGACAGATTGGTCCTAGACACAAGACCCTCTACTGGAATAGCAAACCAAAGCTTTGAGAAAATGTCTTTGAGCACTGGATTGTCTGCAACAACACTGCAGAGTCTTTTGATAAAAACAAGCTCAGGCGATCAGGGAACAAACTGGGTAAACTATGACCTGAGATCTCTGCAAAACCAGCTTGGAATAACTGACTTTGCAGATACTACAATGTCGTTATACTTTGGCTTAACAGATGCAACTCCAGTAACTATAGTAAGTTCTGCAAACATGACTGGCTCTCAAGGATTGGTGCAAATTCCAAATTCTGCAATCAGTGCGATTGCAAGCAAATCTGGTACTGCGTTTTTAGTGATCAACTTTGATGCATCAAACAATTCCAGTCCGCAAGGTTCGGTATCGTCAGAAACAGACAAGCAGCCAATTGTTGTGGATTTGATGTCGTTTGGCCGCAAAAACAATGTTGATGTAACAAATGGAATTTACAGATTTGAATTACAAGAGACATCTCCAACATCTGGAATCTTTGTTGGAACTATGGAATATCTGATTGCAAACCAGCTAAACCAGTTTGATGCAAATACAATCAAATCACTTAGACCAATAAGTGATGATGTCAAGTTCTTTGTCAACCAAAGACTAATTGATGAAAATGGAATCAACATTGCATATTCTGATGTGGCACAATCTGGTACCAACACTGGAGTATCTTCCAAAAGTGACATTAGGACTCATTCCGGTGGGGCACATCTGACTACGAATGTTTTCAGGTTTGGCCATCCAGTAACCGTGGTTTTAGAAGATCCTGACTTGAACACAAATCATGATACAATTGACATTTACTCTGTAATTGACAGTTCCTCGTCTGAAAATGTCGATACTGTGGGTGATACAAGCGGAGGAATTTTGCTTGAAGTACTAATTAAAGACATTAGATACAAGCGATGCACAATAAGCGATACCACAACTGGAGGTCTTGCAGCAAGTGGATTTTCTCTAGTGGAGACGGGACCGGATACTGGCAGATTTGAGGGTGTATTCAAGATGCCTTCAAAAATATGCAACAAGGACGGAACCGAATTGATATCATCCGCGGGTGGAACTGTAGACCTGAAATATCATGACTTTAGGGATTCATCTGGCCAGGCAAGCATATCTAGTCTTACAAAGACACCGACAAAGACCAAGCTTGCAATTCCAAGCTCTGCAAAACTTGATTCAAAATCCTACATTTTGCCAAAGTCTGGAAAGACAACCGACGTAACATTAACTGGCAAAGTCCAAAACTACAAAACAGGAACCAAGATCAAGTTTACTTTGCAAACACCTGATGGAAAATCATCTGTTCTGTATGCAGTCGCAACAAAGCAGGGCAGCTACAAGACAATTCTTACACTAAAACCAAACTCGCCAACTGGACAATATTCTATTGATATTGAATACCAAAAAATCTATGTTGGCAAAGTAACTTTTATGGTAAATAAAAAATAATTTTTTGGAAAATCTGATCGAGATGACTGGGTCAAAAAAGGTTCAACAAGAGCATATTCGAGTCAACTTTTCTTTCATAGAATACATAAATACCCTGAACTGTTGTATCAGCCTAGACATGAAAGGAGCTGGGAGACTCGTAGCAGTATTATTGTCGTTAGTAATATTTTCATCAGCTTTATCTGCAGCATTTGCACAATCTTCCCAAGTCCCACCATTATCAGTTTCCGCTAATCTGCCACTATATGACGAAGGTGACACTGTTACCTTTAATGGCTTGGTAAAAAGCCCGGATGTCAATAATTCAATAGATGTTACGGTGCGAGTCGTCGGTCCAATAGTTAACGGAACCGGAGGCAGCAATATTGTCACAGTAAAACAAGTCCACCCGCAAGTTGATGGCACCTTTGAAGGCACTTTTATCGTTGGCGGACCGCTATGGGTTAAGAAAGGCGATTACAAAATTCTAATAAATTATGGTCCTCAAAAAGCAGACACCACATTCTTCTATAATGGCGGAAAAGGACAACCAGTAATACCAGATAATGTTCCACCACCACCAAAATGTGCATCTGATCAAGTGATTAAAGACGGCCAATGTGTCCAAAAGGATGACATTGTAGCACCTCCACCGTCATGTGGAACAGGCACAGTCTATGATCCAGTATCAAAATCCTGCATAGTGGCACCTCCATCTACAGTAGAATGCCCACCAGGAGAGGAACTAGTTGATGGTAAATGTGTTGAAAAGAACACTGAACCACCAGTGCAACCAACATGCGGTCCAGGCACACACGCTGATGGAAAGATATGTGTCCCAGACACAAAGAAGCCAGGACAATGTGCAATTGCAACTGCAGCCTTTGGCACTGAGCTAGCACCACAAGTACAACTGCTCAGAGAAGTTAGAGACAATGTACTATTCAGCACCGGTTCAGGAACTGCATTCATGGCAGGATTCAACGAGTTCTACTATGCATTCAGCCCAACAGTTGCAGACTGGGAAAGACAAAGCCCGCTATTCAAAGAGGCAGTAAAGACAACGATAACTCCAATGTTATCTACAATGTCGATACTAAACTATGCAGACATTCACTCTGAACAACAGATGATGGGCTATGGAATCGGAGTAATACTGCTAAACATTGGCATGTACTTTGTCGCACCAGCAATAGTCATAGTCAAAGTTAAAGGCTTGTTGCAGAAGAGACGCCTTTAAGATTATATCCCCTTTTATCAAACCAAATTTATGCACGTAGAATACGAGGAATTTTCTTCAATCCAAGACATCTTTTCCTATATGGCAGCTGTAATGCCACCAATGAAAAATACAATGCCAATAAACTACTACAAGGGCTATGTCTTTGCGTTTATCCCATTGACACACAATGGCGGCGATGTATACCTCATGATATACACCAAGGCAGAACTGGACGGAAGAATCCTTGAATTTGACATCAACGCAAACGCCTACAAAAAAGTAGCCGCAATAGAAAGAGCAGACAAGACATACTTTATTGTAATCTCTCCAAAGAGAAATACAATTGCTGATGAAGCAATCAACAAGCTAGGCTAGTCTTTTTAGAAACCGTTCTGATATTATAATAATTGAAATTACTGCTTTTTGTTACCATTGGATTGATTTTGATATCCTCTGGAATTCTTAGTGCAGATGCAAAAATAGACACCAAATACGACACACTCAAAAACAAGTTTGAGGGAGTTCCGACCTTTTGCACAAATGAGCCTCCACAAGGCACAGGGATTCCAGAGAGTCTGGTTCCATATCTAATGAAAAGAACCAAATCCAATGTGGATGCGTGGATTGGACCGCTCAAGTCAATTTCTATGCGCAGTGCCAACTGGGACGTAAACTATATCGAAATATCAAGAGACAAACAGGCAAACTTTGATTACACAAAATGCAACGTTGTGATCACTTTTCTAAAATCTGCACCAGAGGGTGCATCGGGAGTAGAGGTCTTGGGAAGAGAATATTTCAGGGATGGAAAAAGCAATGTGGAGATCTATTACCAAGGATATGGAGTCTGCGAAACAAAGGACAGTGCATGGACATACTGGTATACTTGCAAACAAGACTCACCAAAGCTTGTAGTTGCAATGGAGGCTATTTTGCGACACGAGCTTGGACATGCGATGGGTCTTGGACATTATATATCAGAAGAATTGTTTTTGACTGGAGGTCTTGGTCATCCATCATCGATAATGGTGCCTGTTTTGGATTTGCTGGCAAGCCCTACACATGTGCCGCTAGACCCAGAGTTAATGGAGATAATGCCAGTTGATCTTGCCAAGCTAAAGGAGATCTATGGCGATAATGGCTGGGGAAATCAAGTCCAAAAGACCACTCCAGTAAAATCTGAAAAACTAACTGCAAAGACAATCCATGCAAAACACACTCAGATGATAACTGAAAAAATCACCGGAACAATTCCTTCCAGCCTGTACAAAAAGGGAATCAAAGTAGACATATCTGTATTGGGTCCTGACGGAAAGACTCAGAATCAACAAGTTGCAACAAACAAGGCCAAGTTCGAATATTCCTTTAGAGTATCAGACAATACTATACCAGGAAAATATGAAATAACAATCAGTTATCTTGGAAAATCACTAAAAAAGTTCGTGTATGAAGTAATCTAGTTTATCTTGTGTATGTTGGGGCTGCAACCGATCTGCTTCTTGCATATCTCTCAACAATGTCTTCTGGCATCTTTCCGTTAAACAAGTCCTTGCATAGTCCTCTTAGATATCTCATGATTGCCCAAGTTCCTGCCTTGATCAAACCATACATGAAGACTTTCATTGGTGGGCCATAGGTCTTGTTTCTGAGAATAATAGGAACAATATCATTAATCACTCGCATGTTGTTCTCCCAACATCTCCAAAATAGAGTAAACTGGGCTTCGTTGAGGTTTCCAAAGTGCATCGAGTTCTTTTCAGAAAAGTCTTGGTACAATAATGGTGCGACTAGACCTCTAAAGTTAGTCTTTCTGAAATCCTCAATCAGATCAATTGTGTATTGAGTTTCATCTGGGGTTTCATCTGGCCAACCAATGATTAGTGTGGCTGCTGGGAACCAGTGATTTTCATTCATGATTCTTGCGCCTTCTCGCACAACCCAACCCCATTCGTCAACTGAGAATGGCTTGGTCTTAACTCCAAGGTGCTTTTTGACCATTCTTGGTGCTACTGTTTCAATTCCAAGGTTAGTTGCAAGCCATCTGCCGTTGTTGTGCATGTCGTTGATTTCAGACATTTGTTTTAGCAATATTGGATCTGCTGCAATTGCAGAAAATGTCATGTGAGTTGTTCCAACAAAGTTTGCACCCATTCCCTTGAGGCTTCTCCACAAGTCTGTAATGGCATCTCTGTTTGGTTGGAAATCCTTGCTTTCACATCCGTATAGCAACATTTCATCAGAGTGTAGCCAAATGGAATCAAATCCATAATCGAGATTTATCTTTGCTTCGTGTTGGAGTCGTTCTACTGGTAAGTCCTTCTTTGAACGCTTGTTTACATCACAAAAGTCGCAACCGCGGCCACACCCTCGCATTGCCTCAATTAGCGAGTTGACGGTGGGTCCTTCAATTTCTGGAATGTTTTGTATGTTTTTGACAAAGCAATGCATTAATTCTGGTGCATCTCCGCTTTCCAGATCTTTGAACAAGTCCAGTGCAAGCTCGTCTGCTTCACCTACTACAACGGTATCAATTCCGTGAATCTTCATTCTGTCGGATTTTGCAAGCTCCCATGCCCCGTTTCCTCCAACTACAACTTTGAAATCATATTTTTTCTTTAACTGGATAATGTTTGCGCACATGCGCTTGAACTTCATTGCGACATAGGATAATTTTTCAGGAGACATTGTAGTTGTGACTGGTGCCATTCCTAGTGGATCCATCACGTTTATTCCAACAACCTTGGTGTCAGGACCGATTGATTTTGCTAGATAATCTGGATTTGCGACAAAGATCTCGTCTCTTTTGTATCCTTGAAGTAATGCTGATTCTACGCGTCTTAGACCAACTTGAGCTACTTTTGCCTCGCCGGTATTTGGGTCAGTTTCTACTGCCGGACAGAAAACCTTGTCAAAGACCCATTCTGGAAGCAACTCATATGGTCCACATGCAATGAACCCATAAAGGAAATTGCCTCGATAATTTGTCATTAAACTGCGGTCAGCAGTAAGAACAATGCGTTTGCCAGCCAACTACACACTGACTTTCTATATGGTATAAATTATTTTCTGACTTGTAACTTAAATTCCGACCGGGTGTAATGATTCCATGAAAGAAGTCGCAGAGCCTCGTCACATAGAACCACACTTGACAGAATCCAGCGGAGTTCGCGACTTGGTTTTTGGATTTGGAGATGGAATCAACACTTCTCTTGGAATAGCTGCAGGCGTTGGAGGGGCTGACGTTTCATCAAATATTATAATTTTAGCAGCTTTGGTTGCAATGTTTACCGGTGCAAAGGCAATGGCAGTTCAGAATTATTTGGCAGTCAAAGCTCAACGTGAGCTGCTCAAATCCGAAATTGCACGAGAGGAATGGGAAATGGAGAATAAACCAGAGATAGAACGACAGGAAATAGAAGAGATCTATCGAGCAAAAGGCTTTGAGGGAAAAGACTTGGAAATGATTGTAAACAAAATAACATCAGACAAAAAAGTCTGGCTTGATACAATGCTCACTGAAGAGCTAAAGCTTAATGTGGAGATACTCGGCAGCCCGCTCAAGAGCGCTCTGAGAATGTTTGGCTCGTTTTTGTTAGGTGGAATATTGCCAATAATTCCATTTTTCTTTGCACATGGATATGTTCCTCTTTTAATCGCAATTGGAATTAGTTTATCCACATCATTTGTAGTGGGAGCAATAAAGTCAAGACTTGCAAAGACAAGCATTCTCAAGGGTGGGCTGGAGATGGCAGGACTGGGAACTGGAATTGCATTGATTGGATTTGGAATCGGCGCCGAACTTGCAAACTTGGGAATTATCGGCGTTTAGCTCTGTTTGCAATATTTGATGCAACAGCGCCAGCACCAATGCCATTGTCTATGTTTACAACCGATAGGCCTAGCGAACAACTCTGAAGCATCGATGCAAGGGCTGCAACTCCTTTTTCACCGTAACCATATCCTACAGATGTTGGCAATCCTATAACCGGCACATTGACTAGTGATGACACCACTGATGCAAGAGCACCTTCCATTCCGGCAGCCACTATTATGACATCAATATCTTCTTCGATGAATTTTTTTATTATTGGAAATAGTCTATGTAATCCGGCAATTCCGACATCATATGTCGTAATGGTATCACAATGCATTGCCTCACATGTTAGTCGTGCCTCTTCTGCAACTCCAATGTCCGACGTACCTGCAGTCAAAATACCTACTTTGCCGCCGGTGATTTTGAGTGTGTTTTTGTAAATCAGTAGAGTGGTGGTGTTTTTGCCGTCCTTGATCTTGAATTTCTTTGATTTTGCAAAACTAACTATTTTGGAATAGTCTTTTTTCTGGATTCTTGAAACTAGAACCGAATCTGACTTTTCTAATACACGTGCAATGATTTTTTTGATTTCATCTGATGTTTTTCTTTCGGCAAAAATAACCTCAGGGATTCCTTTTCTGTGCTTTCTGCCCATGTCGATTTGGGCAAAATCCTCAATCTTTTCTATTGAATATAGCGATAAGAGTTTTTTTGCCTCTGAAACTGTAATTTTTCCTATCTTTAGTGATTCTAAAACATCTGTAATTTCCATTGGTATGGTTTGGATTGATTTAATTAAAAAACTGATCAGATGCCTGCAAGTGCAGACTTGACGCTTTCAATTCCTTTGAGGAACATTTCTTTTTCTTGTGCATCCAAGTCTAGCTCAATTATCTTTTCTACGCCTTTTCTACCGATTACTGCAGGAACGCCGATTGATACATTGGATTGGCCGTATTCACCTGCCAGTGGTGTTGCAACTGGAATGACCTTCTTTCTGTCTTTTAGTATAGCGTCAACTATGGT
>JBJTCW010000127.1:0-7440 GCA_046092065.1 Candidatus Nitrosotenuis sp.
AGTCATGCTAACCTTGGCTGCAAGCGATGCGTCAATTCCTGCATACAAAACATGATTGTCTGTATAGTTTGGCTTGAACAATTCATGGCATGCCAGAGATATGACAGATGAAATGGCACTAGAGCTTTTCAGGCCATATCCAGTTGGGATTTCTGATTTTAATGAGATCTCTATTTTGTTTTTTTCCAGCTCTTTTTTTGGTACTGCAAATTCTACTACCTTGTTTACAAGACGTGAGCTCATATTCTGATTATCCAATTCTAGGCTGATTCCCTTGCCTTCCGTAGCCGACACTATTGCCTCTACCTTGGATGATATTCCAAGTGTTGCACCCTTCCATGTCGCTATGGCATTTACAATCGATATTGCGCCATTTACCGTTGCCTTTACCTTCATTTAGAATCCTCCAAGCAAGACCTTTTTCATTGCCTCGTATGGTGCCTGGGTTTTATGCCATATTTGAAATGCAAGGGCTGCCTGTCCTAGTAACATCTCATAACCATAGATTATTGTGGCGGAATTTTTCTTGCTTTGCGTTACCAAATCTGTGTTCATTGGCATGTAAATTATGTCGTATACTATGTGATCTGAGTTTATTGAATTTGTAGAAATTGGGCTGGGTTCATTTTTGAGGCCTACTGATGTTGCGTTTATGATGAATCTGTATTTTGATACATCCACGTTGTTTAGTGTGGTGTGATCAGATTCTATACCCAATGATGATGCAAATTTTGCTAGTTCCTGCGCTTTTTGTGCAGTTCTGTTTGCAATTGTGATTTTTCTTGCTTTTTCTTTTGCAAAGCCTGCAACTATTGCTCTTGCAGCTCCACCTGAGCCTAAAACCAAGACTGATTCGCCGGAAATTCCAATGCTTCTTTTTTTGATTGGTTCCAGGAATCCATCCATGTCTGTATTGTATCCTATGAATTTGCCGTTTTCATTAGATACTGTGTTTGTTGCGCCAATTGTTTTGCATTCTGGAGATGTTTCGTCCAGATATTGCATCATCTCTATTTTATGTGGAATTGTAACGTTGAATCCTGAAATCTTGATTTGGCGCAACGACTCGACTCCTTCTTGCAGCTCTCCCCTTGGAATTCTATATGCAATGTATGTGCAATCCAGGTTTAGTGCCTTGAATGCGGCATTGTGAATGCTAGGCGATAAAGAATGTTCTATAGGATCTCCAATCACTGCAAAGGTCTTGACCATTGTTATCTCTGCAGGTTTTGGAGCGATTTAATCTCATCTAAGCTGAACTGGCCAGGTGCTACTGGTTTGCCAAGCGAGACATATGTGTATGGCGCTCCAAGATGGAGGCACAAAATTCTGGATATTCTTCCGTAATCGCCCATTGCAAATGCAATCAGTCCTTTGCTTTGTTTTTTGTATAAAGACAACACTAAAGCGGTATCCTTGGTTGATTTTGCAGTTGTTACTATTTTGATGTTGTTTGAGATTTTTTTCATTTGTTGATGTTTTTGGTTTAGTATGGATGCAGATGGCGTTTTTTTGAAATCATGCCATGACACTAGAATAGGCGTTTTTGTTTTTTTGATGTATTCTATAAGGTCCTTGTTCTTTGATGCGGAAAACTCGACATCAATGAAAAATGGATTATACTCTGATAGTAATTTTAGGATGGATAGTCGTTCTTTTTCGGTATCTGGAAATTTACCGCCCTCTGTTGTTGGTCTGAGGGTGAACACGCACCTTTTGTGGTATTTTTTTGTAATCTGCAGCGTTTTTGGAATCTCTATTGGGGTCAAAAAGTCGAATCTGATCTCTGCATAATCTGATCTTTTGAGCGCTGTTTTCAGTGTGGATAATACTCTGGCTGGAGTTGTCTCTGCAATACTAACGCAGGTTTTGTATGACATTTATTTTTCTAAGATGTACTCGTCTGCTACTTCCATGCCAAAGTGTCTACCTGTTGCACCTTTTGCATGGACTAGAACGGTATCGCCCTTTTTGAGATGTGTGACAGATACTAGGTGTCCGTCTGGCTTTACAAATCGAATCGTTTCTGCGTCTTGAGCTATGATTCCTCCTACTTCGTCTCCTACTTGGGCTTTTATCATTAGCATTGGGCGTCTTTCAATTTTGGAGCGACCAACAGTTGCGCGTCTTGCCTTTCCATGTGCATTGATGACTAGAACTTCGGCACCGGTTTCAAGCTCTGAGAGATATTTTGTAGTGCCGTCTGGTGATATTGTATAACAGTGAACGGCTCCTGCATTAACTCGGAATGGTCTTGGCGATGTAAATGAAGAGCCAACTGATTCGTTGTGGACTAGAAACAAAAAGTTTGATCTCGAACCAATCAGCATTCCCTCTCCTTTGTGCAACATTGATGCAGTATCAACGCA
This sequence comes from Candidatus Nitrosotenuis sp., assembly GCA_046092065.1. GTDB lineage: Archaea > Thermoproteota > Nitrososphaeria > Nitrososphaerales > Nitrosopumilaceae > Nitrosotenuis. Next base: position 2,370 of record JBJTCW010000127.1, read on the forward strand.
GACTCGCTCACCATCGCCAACCTCTTTGATGTCGGTAATCTGCGCCTTGACCAGCTCAAAGTTTGATGTACCAAGATACACCATTGCCTCTTTTACTTCGGATATACTTGATGCCTCGAATATGACTCCGTCTACTCCTATCTCTAGTATTGAGAACATTTTTCGCACTTCCTCTGGGGTTCTTGCCAGTGCAAAAATTTCAGTATGTATTTTGTGCAGTTTTGCGATAATGTTCTCCAGCGGAATTATCTTCCAATCTGCTACTTCTATTATGACAAAGTCCAGGCCTTTTTTTGCCTCGGAAAATATTTTTTCAATATCGTTATTTGATAAAACCTTGAATCTCCTGCCTGCCTTTTTGCCCTTGGGTTTTTGCGCATCTTTTTCTAATACTACTAGCTTTGCTGAGCTTGATGTGTAAATTGTGGATAACTTTGATTTTGGAGGAATCACCTTTGGGTCTGCATACACTGTTTTGATCCCTTCGGCTTCTAGCATAGTTAGGAATTTTGCCAGTCCCGGCTTGCCTACTTTGGGCAACATTACTAGTTCACTATTTTTTTGCAAGACTATTTGCTGCTTCTTTTGCAGTTTCCCTTCTGAATATTATTCCAGCTAGTGCGTCGACTATTTTATCTGGGTTTTTGTGTGCAAAAATATTACGACCATAAGTTACGCCTTTGGCTCCAGCCTTCATTATGTCCTCAGTCATTTGCAAAACATCTTCGTCTGTTTTTGCCTTTGGACCTCCAGCAACCACAACTGGGACTGGTGTGCTCTTTACTATTTTTGCAAACGAATCGATATCTCCAGTGTATAGTGTTTTAACAATATCTGCGCCAAGCTCGGCGCCAATTCTTGCAACATGGCCAACTATTTCTGGATCATGTGGGTTTTTGACGTTCTCACCTCTTGGGTACATCATTGCCAATAATGGCATGTTCCATTTGTGGCACTCTGTCGCAGTTAGTCCTAGTTGCTCTAGCATTTCTGGTTCTTCTTTTCCACCCACATTGATGTGCAATGATACTCCATCTGCACCTAACCTGAGTGCTTCTTCTACTGTACCGCAAAGCATCTTTCTGTTTGGTGACATGGAAAGTGATGTGCTAGATGAATAATGTACTAAAATTCCGACACGTGCTGGCTTTGGTAATGTTTTGAGAATTCCTTTGTTGATTATTACGCTGGTCAAACCCTTTGTTTCGCATTGAGCAATTACATTTGCTGGGCTTTCTAGTCCTTCAACTGGCCCACTGGATATACCGTGGTCCATTGGAATGCAAAGCATCTTGCCTTTGCGCAAAATTCTATCCATTCTGATTTGTAGGCCCGAGACCATGGCGGATCTCGTCTGACTGCCCTAATTAAAAATAGCGTGGTGTTTGGTTTTGTTTTAGCCTAGTCAGGATTAAATAAGATAGCACGGCCACCAAAGGCACTTGAGCCAAATCACACAACAGATGCATTCAAGCCAAATCAGCGACATTTTGGAAAATGCATTGCGAGGTATACGCCCAACAAAATCTGACATTTTGCGACTGCTAAAATCTGACGATGTACATTTGATGGGTTTGGTTGCAGGGGATTTGACTCGAAAAAGATTTGGCAAAAAGGCATCCTTTGTGAATAATATTATTCTGAATTATACTAATGTCTGTGTAACTGACTGCAAGTTTTGCGCGTTTTACCGCTCACCTGGAGATGAAGAATCCTATACTTTGTCGCTAGACCAGATTGAAGCCCGCGTCAAGACTGCATGGGACATGTTCCAAATAAGACAAGTCTTGATTCAGGGTGGGCACAACCCGACACTTGGAATAGAATACTATGAAGATGCGTTTAGAATGATTCGCAAAAAATTCCCAGAAGTCGGTGTTCATGGCCTGTCTGCATCTGAAATAGACATGATATCAAGAATAGAAAAGACATCAACCAAAGAAGTCATTGCAAGACTAAAGGAAGCCGGACTCCAGTCAGTTCCTGGTGCTGGCGCTGAAATCCTAGTTGATACTGTCAAGGATATAATCAGTCCAAAAAAGATCTCATCTGCTGACTGGCTCAGAATAATGAGCGAGGCACACACTGCAGGATTACCAGCATCTGCAACTATGATGTATGGCCATGTAGAATCAATGGATGACGTTGCAGATCATTTTGATAAAATCATCCAATTGCAGCAAAAGACAAGTGGCTTTATGGCATTTATTCCATGGAACTTTGAGCCAAACAACACACTCATGCAAAAGGAAAACCTGGTGACATATGGCGTTGGTGGAATGCACTTGCTCAAAATGATTGCAATTTCTAGACTAGTGTTTGATGGAATGATTAATCATATCCAGTCTTCATGGCTCACAAACGGAGTCGGAATGGCGCAAATCGCTCTGCAGTATGGTGCAGACGACTTTGGAGGTACACTAATTGGAGAAGAGGTAGTGTCTTGTACTGGAGCACGCTCTACAGAACTAACAGGACAGAAAATAATTGATGCAATTCACCAAATAGGATATGCCGTAGAAGAGCGAGATAATTTCTATAATCTAGTTAGAATGCACTAGAGTCCATAACTGGACCATTTAGAGTCAACAAGATTTTTTGTGGAATCGTCAACTGCAACTTTTTCCTGAACCTCTCGCGTAAATCCTTCTTCTTTGGTTTTTTGCGTGGCGTCAATTCCTAGCTTGGAGCCAAAATTCACCAATGGGGATGCTGGATCTAGTGTGTCAGTTGGAGTGTTGTTGATGATAACGCAATCACGTGCAGCGTCTGCTCGTGTTGTAATTGCCCAGATTACATCGTTAAAGTCATGAACATCGATGTCTTCATCTACTACGATGAACATTTTTGTCAGTGCAAGCTGTCCCATTCCCCAAAGACCCATCATGACTTTTTTTGCTTGACCTGGATATCGTTTTTTGATGGAAATGATTGCCATCCCTTGGAACCATCCGGCAGCTGGCATTGCAAAGTCGACTACTTCTGGATGGAACATTCGAATCAATGGCAGAAATGATCTCTCAATTACTTTACCAATATGGGCGTCTTCTAAGATTGGTTTTCCGACTATGGTTGTCAGATAAATCGGCTTTTGTCTCCGCATTATTCCAGTTAGGGTAAATGTTGGGTATGGTTCCACCGGCGTGTAATATCCAGTATGATCACCAAACGGGCCCTCGTCTCTAATGTCTGATGGGTCAACATAGCCCTCCAAAACAATTTCTGCATTTGCTGGAACCTCAAGGTCCTGCGTTTTGCATTTTACTGTCTTGATTCCTTTTTGTCGTGTAATTCCTGCAAAGAGATACTTGTCTAGTCCTTCTGGAACAGGAGCTATTGCTGAAAACACAGTTGCCGGCTCTGCGCCAATGATTATCGCAGCTGGAATTTTTTCTCCCTTTTCTTTGGAGATATCTCCGTGATGCGCTCCTCGCTTGTGCTTTTGCCAGTGCATCAGCGCATGAGTATCATCGATAATTTGCATTCTGTATACTCCAAGATTTCTAACTCCTGTCTCTGGGTGTTTTGTTGCAACCAGTCCTAGAGTGATGAATTTACCTGCATCCTTGTGCCATGTTTTGAGAATTGGAATTTTACTAAATGATGGTGTATCTTCTGTTACTTCTGTTACGGGGCCTGATTTTTCTAGCTTGGGAAAGACCTCGCCCATCTTTGATAGTTCTGGAAGTTTTTTTATTTTATTCAAAAATCCAGAAGGCACTTCCATTTTTGTCATGTCTGCTATTCTCTGGCCAATATCTGCAAAGTCATCCATTTCCAGGCCTATCTGTAATCTCTTGATAGAGCCAAACGCATTTCCCAAAACAGGCATATCAAAGCCTTTGACATTTTCAAACAACACTGCTGGACCATTAGAATACATTATTCTGCGCAAAATCTCGGCAATCTCTAAATCAGAATCCACTTGGGTCTTTACTCGCTTTAACTCTCCTGCCTTTTCTAATACTGATACAAGCTCCGATATGTCCTCAATTGGCATTGCAGAGGCTTTGTCCAAATGTTGTATAAAGCTTGACTGTACCAACAAAGGCATTTTAATCAGCAAACTTGACTCAATCCAATTGAGCGAGCAAAAATGTCCCGTATGTCATGGTAAAGGCACAATAGAACTTCTTGGAACCCAGTGCCCGTTTTGCAACGGCTCAGGAGAACACACAAAATCTGCTGAGAGCTATCTCAAGTCTCATATCTGCCAATGCATATTTTTGGACAGAAAGATGTGTCCTGTATGTGGAAAGAAATGTCATCATGACACGCCAAATAAGCCAAAAATCCTAGTCGGACCTGTATAATTACTGGATTGGCGGAAGCTCGCTTTTCTTACCGTGTCCACCGGAACCGAACTTGCAGTAAAAGCAAAGGTCTGATTGCATATGGGTTAGCTTTTCAATTTGTATCGCTCCTATCTTTAGAGCAATTTTGGTCAGAATTTTGTACTTGAATGGCATTGAAGGAATTACCTCCTCAATGTAGACTTTGTAGTGTTCTGGACAGAACTTGAGTGTGACCTTGGTTGGCTCTTTTGAGGTCTGGTTTACTGTCTTTGTAAAATTGATCTGTTCTCTGACGTATTCATGTTTTGGACATGGACAGTCCTTTCCGCCAGGGTGCTTGTATGCCGGAGTGTTCTTCCAGTCAAAATCTGGAAACTCTTTTTCGAAATCGTCCAACGTACCGCTATAGCTTGACGATGGTATTAAATTTGATCCAGTCTGGCTTGGGATTCACCCAAATGTACATAAACCCCGCAAAAGGCAACTAAATTACATGTCTAGTGCTAAATCCACTAAAAAAGACTTGGAAGCAAAAATTGCAGAATTAGAAGAAAAACTTGCAAAATTAGCTATTCTAATCGAATCAGCACCACAAACAACATCACCACCACCGGCCCCAAAGCCACAAGTTCAAACACCTCCACCAGCACCAAAACCAGCACCACAAACAACATCACCACCACCGGCCCCAAAGCCAACACCTCCACCACAAGTTCAAACACCACCAGCACCAAAACCACAACCACCAGCTGAGGAAATTGTCGCAGTATATGATC
>JBJTCW010000128.1:0-1938 GCA_046092065.1 Candidatus Nitrosotenuis sp.
CGCAGCTAGTCTCAAAGTGTTATGGTTCGCAACCAAAGTACACGCAGATTAAGGCAGGCCTGCCAGAAGATTACCAGTCGCTCAAAACGATTGGCGATCTACTAGAAATCAACTATAGGTTATTGGACGCTAAAGAGCAGCTCAGGCAAAATCTAATTCGCGCAATAAATGAAAACGGAATCAAATATCCGGCGACTTTGGGCTGCATGAGACAAAATCCATAGGCACTGGCAACACCATACTTGACACCACAAAAAAATTTGAGCTTGGCGGCGAGCTAAAGCTGTTAAATGTATATGCCAGCATGCTAAACACAATCCGGCGGCTATCAAAGAAAGGAAAAACACCTGACTTTCCTCTGGACTTGGATATTGACGACTTTGAGGAATTTGAGACAACCGAAGATGTCCGAGCTGCAATTGTGTACTGTATTGATCTGAGCTCTACTATGAAATCGTCTCTGACCAGCTCTGGGATGAGCAGAATAGAGGCAGCAAAGCGAGCATTATGGAGTCTTTACGTTTTGAACAATAGGTTCTTTCCAAACGATTCCATCAAAATAATTGGTTTTGCCTCGATGGCATCCATGATTAATCCATTTGACATTCCTTTTTTGAGGACATATGATGCAAACGACGAATTCCTCCACTATACAAATTATCAGGCTGCATTTAGGCTAGCAAAAAGGATCCTCCAAAAGACAAGTGCAAAAAACAAAAGAATCGTAATGATTACCGACGGTCAGCCCAGTGCCTGTTTTGTTGACAATGATTCCCAGAAGAATGCAATTCTATCAGAAAAGCCACACTCCAACTTTTATGTACCAAACGAGCCATTACTATCCAAAATAAAATCGGAAAGAAAGATTGCAATCGACCAGTCCCAAGGAGCGCAGGTCTACCTTTGTTACAGGTACAAAAAGGTCGATTCCAAAGTAGACGAGCGAACTATGTTGGAGGCAAAAAAATGCATTTTTTTGCCTCCAACATAGTTCGCTCGTCTACTTTGGAATCGACCTTTTTGTACCTGTAACAAAGGTAGACCTGCGCTCCTTGGGACTGGTCGATTGCAATCTTTCTTTCCGATTTTATTTTGGATAGTAATGGCTCGTTTGGTACATAAAAGTTGGAGTGTGGCTTTTCTGATAGAATTGCATTCTTCTGGGAATCATTGTCAACAAAACAGGCACTGGGCTGACCGTCGGTAATCATTACGATTCTTTTGTTTTTTGCACTTGTCTTTTGGAGGATCCTTTTTGCTAGCCTAAATGCAGCCTGATAATTTGTATAGTGGAGGAATTCGTCGTTTGCATCATATGTCCTCAAAAAAGGAATGTCAAATGGATTAATCATGGATGCCATCGAGGCAAAACCAATTATTTTGATGGAATCGTTTGGAAAGAACCTATTGTTCAAAACGTAAAGACTCCATAATGCTCGCTTTGCTGCCTCTATTCTGCTCATCCCAGAGCTGGTCAGAGACGATTTCATAGTAGAGCTCAGATCAATACAGTACACAATTGCAGCTCGGACATCTTCGGTTGTCTCAAATTCCTCAAAGTCGTCAATATCCAAGTCCAGAGGAAAGTCAGGTGTTTTTCCTTTCTTTGATAGCCGCCGGATTGTGTTTAGCATGCTGGCATATACATTTAACAGCTTTAGCTCGCCGCCAAGCTCAAATTTTTTTGTGGTGTCAAGTATGGTGTTGCCAGTGCCTATGGATTTTGTCTCATGCAGCCCAAAGTCGCCGGATATTTGATTCCGTTTTCATTTATTGCGCGAATTAGATTTTGCCTGAGCTGCTCTTTAGCGTCCAATAACCTATAGTTGATTTCTAGTAGATCGCCAATCGTTTTGAGCGACTGGTAATCTTCTGGCAGGCCTGCCTTAATCTGCGTGTACTTTGGTTGCGAACCATAACACTTTGAGACTAGCTGCG
>JBJTCW010000129.1:0-3209 GCA_046092065.1 Candidatus Nitrosotenuis sp.
ATCCTGGACCACATTCAACAAACCCTCTCTATCAAATATTTGATCAACTGTTCTATGGAAAAAATCTATACAAGAAAATCTTTCATAAAAAAACTCAATTCAAATCAAAAGGACTAATAGAAAACGATATTGTAATTGTTAATGAAAAACTAGTCAATTCATTAGAAAAAAAACTTGCTATAGTAACCGGCCGTGGAATGGAATCAACGAAATATTCTCTTGGAAAACTATTCCACAAATTTGATACGTCATCTTCAGTTTTCCTTGAAGATCATCCAAGAAAGTTGGCAAAGCCTAATCCAAAAGCGCTAATCATGTCTATTGATAAATTACACTCAAAATCCTGTGTCTATGTCGGAGATTCTATGGAAGATCTTATGATGGCAAAAAAGGCAAACAAGATGGGCAAAAAAGTCATTTTTTGTGGAATCTATGGCACTGCAGAAAATCCAAATTCTAAAAGAAAACTATTTGAGAAAAACAAGGCAGACATTATACTAGAATCTATAACCTTGCTTCCAAAGGCATTAAATCTGGCAAACTAGACTTTGTATTTGTGTCTAGGTCTACTACACTCAAACGTCAAACTAAAGAAACTTCAATCACTATCCAAGTAAACATCGACGGAAATGGAAAAACATCAATCGATACGGGAATTGACTTTTTTGATCATCTGATAACATCATTTGGAAAACACTCTATGATTGATCTTGTTGTTAAAGCAAAATCAAATGACAGAATTGCGCATCACCTAATAGAAGATACTGGAATTGCAATAGGTGCAGCTATAGACAAAGCACTAGGAAATAGAACTGGAATTGCTAGATTTAGCTATGCCTCAATACCAATGGATGAGTCTCTTGCAGAAACGTCAGTTGATCTAATTCGACGTCCATACGGAAAGATCGATTTACAAATCAAACGTTCACAAATCGAAGGAATGTCGAAAGAAGACATTGAACACTTTTTCTCATCTCTGGTACAAAATCTGAATAGCTGCATTCACATTAATGTCAAATATGGAGAAAATGATCACCATAAAATCGAGGCTGCAATCAAATCCCTAGCAGTAGCTTTTAGAACCGCCGCAAGCAATGACAAAAAACAAAAAGGAATCCCGAGCACAAAAGGTTCAATGTAATGAAGCTGGCCATATTTGATTATGGGGCAGGAAACATTTTCAGCCTCAAAATCGCACTTGAAAAACAAAATGCAGAGGTAGATGTGATAACAAACTTTGATGGTACAAACGACTATGAAGGATTAATCCTTCCCGGAGTTGGTAATTTTGATCCTGCAATTAGGAGCATGCGAGATTATTCGAGCAAAACATTTGCGGATTATGTTGGCGACAAAACCCCGGTGCTTGGCATATGTCTTGGAATGGAGATGTTTTTTGAGAAAAGCGAAGAAGGCAAAGAAAAAGGACTTGCAGCAATTGAAGGAGATGTGGTGCTATTACCAAACAAATTCAAAATTCCACACATGGGGTGGAACAGTATCAAGATAAGAAAATCAAATCCACTATTAGATGGAATTGAGGATGAATCGTGGGTATATTTTGTTCACTCGTACAGGGCAAAACCAAAAAACTATGATGTAGTATCTGCTGATTCTGATTATGGAATAGAAGTTCCTGCAGTAATTAGCAAAGGGAACCTATATGGAACTCAATTTCATCCAGAAAAATCCGGCAAAGTTGGCTCGCTTATGATCAAGAATTTTTTGCGAGAGTGTAAAAAGTGAAGATAATTCCTGCAATTGATCTGATGGATGGGAAGGTAGTGAGACTAGTCCAAGGAAAGCCGGAAAATAAAACAGTCTATAGTGACAATCCTCAAGAAGTTGCCAAAAAATGGGAAAAACAGGGTGCAGATATGTTGCATATCGTAGATCTAGATGCAACTTTACAGCTAGGTACAAATCTAAAATTAATTGAAAAAATTGTCAAGCAAATATCTATTCCTGTACAAGTGGCAGGCGGACTACGAACAGAATCTTTGATTACTGAAGCGCTAGATTTCGCAGATAGAGTAGTGGTAGGAACTATGGCATTCAAACAAAAAGAATCCATCGTAAAACTTGGCACTAAACTGGGCCACAACAATCTTGTGATATCGGCAGATCACGTTGATGGTATGATTGTAGTCAATGGTTGGGCTCAAAAAACATCAATCAAACTATCTGACGCGATCAATGATTTTACAAATCATGGATTTAACGAGTTTCTGGTTACCAATGTTTCAAAGGACGGGATGATGCAGGGACCAGACCTAAGAAACCTCGAAATTATTTGTAAACAAAATGTAAATGTGATTGCAAGCGGCGGCATAGCAGAATTATCGGACATTCCAAATGTCAAAAAATCTAATGCATACGGAGTGATTCTGGGCAAAGCCCTATACGAAGGAAAAATAACTATCGAAGAGGCAAAAAAACTAGCATGACACTAACAAAAAGAATCATCCCATGTCTTGATGTGGCAAATGGCAGGGTGGTAAAGGGACTGAATTTTGAATCAATCAAGGATGCAGGAGATCCAGTTCAGCTAGCAGAAAAATACAGCAATGAGGGGGCGGATGAATTGGTCTTTTTAGATATCACTGCATCGCAGGAACAAAGAGAAACAATTAGATCACTGGTATCAAAAGTTGCTCAGGTAATAGATATTCCATTCACTGTTGGGGGCGGAGTCAAAACTTTGCAACATGCAAGGGATATTTTGCTTTGTGGAGCTGACAAGGTAGCTATCAATACAGGCGCTGTGAAAAATCCACAGATACTGACAGAGCTAATGGATCTATTTGGTAGACAATGCGTAGTGGTAGCAATAGATGCAAAAAGAAACTATAATGTTTCTAATGGAAAAAACATCTTTTCTGATGGCTCAAAGAGTTTTTGGTTCGAAGTTTTCATTTATGGAGGGAAAAAAGAGACTGGGCTAGATGCCATAGAGTGGGCAAAAACTGCACAAAATCTAGGAGCAGGAGAGATTCTTCTTACTAGTATTGACAAGGATGGAACAAAAGATGGCTATGATACTCAACTCACAAAAGCAATAGTTGATGCAACAACCATACCTGTGATTGCTTCAGGTGGTTGTGGAGCACCTGAACATATGTTAGCTGTTTTCAAAAATACTGATGTTGATGCAGCCTTGGCAGCATCGATATTCCATTACGAAACGCATTCTGTAGATAGGGTCAAAG
>JBJTCW010000130.1:0-1871 GCA_046092065.1 Candidatus Nitrosotenuis sp.
GAATACCAGGTAAAGAGCCCATACATTCACTTTGAGAGCCAAAACGGAGAAACCATACACAGACACGCAGCAAACGTTCCATTGGGATTCTTGTTCCATTCAGTCAAGATTACACTAGATGACCAGTGTTTCATATTCCCAGACAAGAAACCAGAGCACACATTTTGTACCAATGATGATTATACCCTGAACTTTTACGTAAACCACCAAAAAGTACCATCAATCATGAACTATGTCATTAAAGACGATGACAGAGTCTTGGTACTATATGGAAACGAGAACCAGACCCAGATAGACAACTATCTAAAAGAACTAGACGGCGAGTTCATCCAAAAGAAGTAATCAGCCAAATTCTAATATTATACAATTATACCGTATGATATCATGGAGATTTCAAGCAGAAACGTAGTGTCTGGTACCGCTCGCGCACCGCACAGAGCAATGTACAAGGCAATGGGACTAACAGATGATGATTTAGCTAAACAGTTTATCGGTGTGTGCCATACTGGAAACGAGGCAACGCCATGTAACATTCACCTTCCAAGGCTAGCCATCAAGGCAAAGCAGGGAGTAACAGACGCCGGCTTTACACCTCGCGAGTTTTCAACTATTGCCGTGTCAGATGGAATTGCAATGGGCCACGAAGGCATGAAGTCTTCACTAATTTCTAGAGAAGTAATTGCAGATTCTATAGAATTAATGGTTCGAGCTCACCAGTATGATGGCCTAGTCGGTATAGCTGGATGCGATAAGAGCTTGCCAGGTACCATGATGGCAATGGCTAGACTGAATCTGCCATCAGTGTTTGTTTATGGTGGGACTATCATGCCAGGTCAATTCAATGGACAACAGCTTACAGTACAAGATGTGTATGAGGCAGTTGGTGCATATGATGCCGGGCAATTAACACTGGAAGCTCTCAAAAATATTGAAAATTATGCATGCCCAACTGCAGGATCCTGTGGTGGCATGTTTACTGCAAATACAATGGCGTCTATTTCTGAAGCATTGGGTATAGCATTGCCTGGAAGCGCATCACCGCCAGCAGAAGATGAAAGAAGAGAGAAAATGGTGTACGATACTGGTGTTGCATGTGCAAGAGCTTTGGAAATGGGAATAAAACCACGCGATATTATGACATTTGAGGCATTTGAAAACGCTATTACTATATTGAATGCAATTGGCGGCTCTACAAATGCTATTTTGCATTTATTGGCAATATCTCACGAGGCCAAAGTAAAACTAACCTATGATGATTTTGAGCGAGTGCGAAAAAAAGTCCCACATGTAGCTGACTTGAAGCCAGGTGGAATGTATGTCATGAATGATTTGGACAAAGTTGGTGGTGTGCCATTGATGCTAAAGAAATTACTGGATAGAAAATTGCTTCACGAAAATGTCTTGACCATAACAGGAAAAACGATGAAGCAAAACCTGGATGTGATAAATATTCCACCAACCAATGATGATATTGTAAAACCACTTGACAATCCCCTACACAAATCCGGAACTGCTGTAATATTGAGAGGATCATTGGCTCCAGATGGCGCCGTAGTGAAAATGTCTGGCGTAAAGATTACCAAATTTACCGGCAAAGCCAAGTGCTTTGATAGAGAAGAGCTAGCATTTGATGCAGTATCTAATAGTAAAATCAAGGAAGGCGACGTTGTAGTTATTCGATATGAGGGTCCAAAGGGCGGTCCAGGAATGAGGGAAATGCTTGCAGTAACTGCTGCGTTGGTAGGCCAGGGTTTGGGAGAAAAAGTGGCAATGGTTACTGATGGTAGATTTTCAGGTGCAACTCGAGGATTCATGATTGGCCATGTGGCACCAGAGGCCTATGTTGGCGGAAATATTGCTCTAGTCCAAGA
>JBJTCW010000131.1:0-10293 GCA_046092065.1 Candidatus Nitrosotenuis sp.
AAGGGAACAATCCAATATCTATTTTATATTATTCATCATGTATGTAGAAAAAGCACTATAAATTCTGCCTGCAATGAAAAAATATCCAATACAAGAAGGAATTGTAGTTGGAATATTTGCAGACGATGGACGCAAGTTCAAGTCTTTGTATGCACAACAAAAAGTATTCACAGAAGAAGAATTTGATGCAAACCTAAAGCAGGCAAAGCATCTATCAAAAATAGTATACTTGGATTAGGATTTATTCTCAGTTAGATATCTGTCCACATCAATTGCCGCCATGCACCCAAATCCCGCAGCTGTGATTGCTTGTCTGTATCGATGATCATGAACGTCGCCTGCAGCAAACACACCTGGGATGTTTGTTTTTGTATGGTCCTTTAGATTGATGTAGCCTTGTTCATCTAGTTCCACTCTGTTTACGAAAACCTTTGTGTTTGGCTCGTGGCCAATTGCTACAAAGACTGCACCGGCTGGTAAAGTTGATTTTTGGTTTGATTTTGTATCTAATATTATTACATTTTGAACTCTATTTTCTCCAGTGATATCTGATATGGCGCTGTTCCAGTGCATCTGGATTTTTGGATTTGATAATGCTCTTTCCTGCATTACCTTGCTTGCGCGCAGCTGATCCTTTCTGTGGACTAAATGCACTTTACTTCCAAATTTTGTCAGAAATGTAGCCTCTTCTACTGCGGAATCTCCGCCACCGACTACGACTATTTCCTGATTTCTAAAGAACGGTCCATCACATGTAGCGCAATATGACACGCCTTTTCCGCCAAATACTTGCTCACCTGAGATTCCAAGCTTTCTTGGAGAAGCACCAGTGGCAATGATTACTGCCTTGCACTCAAATTCCTCGGATGCAGTCAGAATCTTGAAAGGTCTGTGTCTAAAATCAACATCAATTACCTCATCATCGATTATTTTTGCGCCCATTCTTTCTGTTTGTTTTCGCATTGTTACCATTAGATCTGGACCCATTATTCCATGCTCAAAGCCTGGATAGTTCTCTACTTCTGTGGTGTTTACCAGCTGTCCTCCTGGGAGCAGTCCAGATAAAATCAAAGTTTCATGTCTTGCTCTGGCGCAATAAATGCCAGCGGTGTATCCTGCAGGACCTGCACCAATAATAATAACATCATAGTTTGTCTTTGTTTTTTCTGATTTCGGGAACTCTTTTTCTATCATCATAGTAGAGCCGGAATCTGGGGACATCATAATTGAGGCTAATTATTTGATTAATTTAAAGCCAACCAATCGTCGAGATTTTTTTGGTGTTTTGGGCAAAGATTGCCAAACTCTAGCTGAGAATACAAAAGATCGCGTTGCCAATGTGCATTGTTCAGTCTACAATCCAGAAATTCGCAAAACGGCTCACCTGTGATATAATACAAAATAGCTTGTAGTGCATATCCTTGGATTATTTTGTCCAGCTTGGAATCGTGATATTCTAGGTATTGGCCTTTGTATTTTTGTTTTATAGAATCAACATTTAGGCCCATGCCATAGTTTGCCATCATTTCCATGTAGTATTCACGAGGCTTTGCAGGGGCTTCGATTATTCCAGTTGTGGATATTATGCCTGGATTTGCGCCAATCAGTGCCCTCCCATGATATCTAAAATCAGAATCATCAAAAGTACAGGTGAGCTTGTTTGTAAATATCAAATGAAATGTGTCCAGACTTGATTCTTCTTTTGGAATTATACCTGATACTATTTTGTGGAATTCAAATCCATCATACAGAATAATGTTTTCAGTCTTTGAAGAATCTGCAAATGATTCTATTTCAAACTGTACTTCTTCATCTGCAGGTTCATGTTTTTGAAATGGTGTTCTATAATTGAATACTCGTGTTGCAGCTAAAGAATGCGCAATATCTTGCCCCTGATCTGCAAAAATGTTTTTTCTTTTCTGTACAGGAACATGAAAAGTATCTTGCAAAAACGATACCAACGAATCTATTTGTATTTCAGGTATTGCTGGTTCGTCGTAGATGAATATTTTAGAAAAACGCACGATTTAGGTTCGGTTTAGTTCTTTTAACTTTTGAGCAGTTACTTCGGCTGCACGCTTGCCTGAAAATAGCATGGAACCAAAGGTTGGACCCATTCTTGGCAAGCCATGTGTTTCAGTAACTGACATGCCTGCAATTACTAGTCCTGGATAGACCTCGCCTGTTTCCTGAACTACTTTATCCTCGCCATCTTCTACCCACATTGGATTCATTCCCTTCCATTCTACCAGTCTTCTATCCACTAGTCTTTTTACTGCAACAGAATCATGTCCTGATGCATCAATTACCATTTTTGATTCCAGAGCTACTGGGTCTACACATGTGATGTTTCTTGGTAAAGCAGAAACCGGCATCCAGTTTACTACTAGGCCGCAAACTCGACCATATTTTAGAATCAAGTCATCAAATTTAGTCAAATTCAAAAATTTCACACCTGCATCACATGTAGCTGCAATCAGTTTTGATACTGCGTGAGGACCTGCAGTAATGTATAATCCTTCATCTGCTTGCTTGTATGGAATTCCAAGCTCATCCCAGATTTTCTGTGCTGGTGCACGTACTGTGACTGGGTTCATCATGTATCCGCCTAGCCAGTAGCCTCCTCCGAGATAGTTGTTTTGCTCTATGATCAAAACCTTGTATCCCATTAGGGATAGTTCTCTGCCTGCAGTAAGACCTGCTGGACCTGCACCGATAATAATAACGTCTGATGTGATTCGCTCCTTAAACACTGAAAAGAACTCGTCAGCGATTGCCGCAGTAATTTTTGCCTCGTTTACGTCTGCAAAAATCTTTGTCTTTGTTTGAGCGCTTTGCACGAAATTAGCCCAAATTAAATGACATTAATAGTTTATTGTCAATCACGCACGATTCATACCGTTAGGTAAAACTAAGATATCTTGGAAAATATTGCCATTGTTTTGTCTTTGTCGGCAAAATCCAATTTTTTATAAAAAATTTATATCCGATTTTAAGGCAAGCCATGTTGAATTTGAGTACAATAACCAAGCAAACACGTGAAGGCCGCAAGCCCAAGGTAAACTGGGCAAGAATCGAAGAGGCCGATCACTTTGCAAATAATGTCAAACTATACCGCCAGGGCAAAATCGACCCGGATTTGTTTAGAAGATTCCGACTCCAAAACGGAGCATACGGAACCAGAATGGCCGACGATTACGCAATGGTTCGAATAAAGCTACCAGCAGGAGAGATCTATCCTCACCAGCTGGAAAGAATTGCCACACTATCAGAACAATATTCCATTGGTTCTGCACATGTCTCTACTAGACAAAACATGCAGCTCCACTGGGTTGTACTGGAAGATGTCTCTGAAATAATGCGAAGCTTGGCCGAAGTTGGCCTGACATCTAGAGAAGCATGTGGAAATGCAGTTCGAAACGTAATGTGTAGTCCTTTGGCCGGAGTTTGTGCAGCCGAGGAATTTGATGTGACTCCATATGCAATTGCTACTGCCAAGTTTTTCCTAAGAAACCCATTGAACCAGTCTTTGCCAAGAAAATTCAAGTTCAATTTCACATGCTGTGAAAAGCACGGAATGGCAAGGATGGTCGATGTTGGATTAATTCCGCAAATCCAGACAATAAACGGAGAAAAAAGAAGAGGATTCAAGATATTTTTGGGTGGTGGATTAGGAAACCGCTCATTTGTTGGCCACCAGCTAGAAGACTGGACTCCAGAAGAGGATCTACTACCAACATCTATTGCAACAATTAGAATTTTCGACAGACTGGGAGACAGAAAACACATGGAAAGAAACAGAATGCGATATCTGGTGGATTCTATTGGCTGGGAAGAATTCAAGACACTGGTCCTAAAAGAGCGAGCCATAGTTCGCATGACGCAATCACCTATAGTGAAATTATCTGTAGACCAAACCCCGACAAAGATAGAATCACACATTCGAATTTCAGGATTTGATGGAAAATCAATCCCAGATGGATTCTCTAGATGGCGCAAGGGCAACACATTTGAGCAAAAGCAATCCGGATACTATTCCATATCAATAACGCTAGAAGCAGGTGATGTTACTGCAAGCCAGCTTCGAGCACTAGCAGATGTCTCCAAAGAGTTTTCTGCAGAAGGATATGCAAGAACTGGATTTGTGCAAGATATCTATCTCAGATATGTCTCTGAATCTGACTTGCCAAGATTGTATTCAAAATTATTAGAGATAGGTCTTGCAAACCCAGGCTCACTAACAATGGTACACCCAATTGGATGCTCTGGCACTACATCATGTAATTTAGCACTGACAAACTCTCACAGACTGGCAAAGGAAATCCAAAGAAAGTTCATCGAGCTAAAACTGGATGAAGATGAAGACCTTAGGGAGTCATCAATCAAAATTAGCGGATGCCCCAATTCTTGCGGACAGCACCAAATTGCAACACTTGGATTCTTTGGAGGAGGAAGCCGAGCAGGCAAAGACATGTATCCAGTGTATCAAATGTCAATTGGCGGAAGATCTGATGGAGAGACTTGCCTTGGCGTTAACGTGCTGAGATTGCCAGCAAAGAGAATCATTCCTGCTACATTGAAGCTAGTTGAAGTATTCAAGGCAAACAAAAAGCAGGGACAGGACTTTAAGGACTGGATTCACCAAGTCATAACTGACCATGCAGATTCCGAGGTAAAGTCGGTTGCTGATATTAAAAAAATTCTCTTGCCGTTCACAGAGACGCCGACAATCGAACAAGACAAGGATTTCTATGCAGACTATGGAAGCGATTCAAGCTACCACACTCGAACCGGCAAGGGAGAATGTGCAGCTTGAGCAAGCCAACAATAGATGCTGATAATTTACGCGGCCAGCTACGAGATAATAGCGTCCGAGTAATTGATGTAAGACGAGCAGAAGACTACAAAAAAGATCACATTCCAAAGTCTGTCAATTTACCATTGGCGGAATTACTAGCGGATGATTCCCCAGATAAAGTGCTGAAAATAGCACAAAACTTGGGAATTGACGATCAAACACCTGTAGTAGTATATGATGACACATTTGGCGCATTGGCATCGCGAGTTGCATGGACTCTGCAATACTTGGGCCATTCCGATGTTTCATTATTGGATACGACATATTCGCAGTGGAAAGGTTTGGGATTGGAAACTGACAATACAGAAAACACTATTCCCTCCAAGACTCATTCTGTGAAATTGCAGCCAGAGATAATGGCAACTGCTGATTATTTGGAACAAGCCAAAGAAAACAAAAATGTCATAGTAATTGATAATCGCGAACGACTGAACTTTTTGGAACAGCACATTCCTGGAGCAATCAACATTCCATACAGAACCTTGGCGTCAGAGGATAAAATTCTCAAGCCAAAAGACCAAATGAGGAGATTACTCCAAAACAGAAACATTCCACAGGATGCTGAAATTATTACATATTGTGGAAGTGTTGGAACATTGTCTGGCCTTGCATATTATGCTCTAAAATCCGCAGATTACACCAATGTGAAACTGTATGTGCGCTCTTTCAAGGAATGGAAGGGCCTCAACAAGCCAATAGTAAAGCAGGAAAATGCAAACTATTGGGATTTATCTGCAGAATAATTATACTTGGCCGCGCAGTTTTTTCGTAATTACTGCTTCTAAATCGTCCAATCTTGTGACAATCTTTTCTTTATTCTCTTTGAGATAATCCAATCCCTTGTCTTCCAATCTGACTTTGTAGAGTCTAATCTCTCTGTGTTCTTCTAGGAATTGTTCAATCATTATTGCGCCAAGCTTGTCTGCTTCTATAAACAAATCAAAGTTTTTGATAATTTTTTCAATGTTTTCTTCATCGATTGCTATTTTGGTTGCCTGGATTGCCTCGCTTACTTCGCGAAGAGACTTGATTGTACTTGGAAGTTTTTTAGTTGTACCAATGAGACTTTTCTTTTCTACTCCGACTTTGCTTGCTAACTCTTCTTCAATGTCATAGGTGTCAATTTTGTTAAGACCCTGCCTCTTTTCATTTTTGATGATAAGGCCTTTTTCCAATAATTTCTTTAATGCATCTTCAACTTCGGCTTTACCAACAAATGTTGTCCATACAATAGCACCAATAGTATGATAGCCTTGTCGTATGGATTCAAACACTACTAGCTCTATAATTCTTCTAAAACTTTCTTCAATCTTGACATTTGCAAAGTCCTTGTCTCGTACTGCTCTTTTTGCATTTTTGACATCAATCTCAATTGAGCGTTTCAAAGATTCAATGGAATCTGGAACTTCGTTTAGCATTGAAAGATAGCATGCCTTGTTGTACCAAGCCATTCCAAATGTAGGATCGGAATCGATTGATTTTTCAACGGAATCTAGTGCCTTGGCATAATTTTTTTGCTGATAGTGAACTAGGGATTTTAAATTCCAGGCCTCTGAATTTGCAACATCTATTTCAAGGACTTTATCATAAGCTTGTAAAGCACCGGCATAATCGTCTAGATGAAACTTGGAATAGCCCATTTTTAGCAAGGCTTCTGTGTTTTTTGGGTCCATTCTGACTATTTGATCAAAGACCCTGACTGCGTCTTCTAGGCGCTCGTCTGCCATTAGGTGGATGCCTTTTTTGAGAAGCTTGTTTTGCTGATAGTCCGCCTTTACCAGGCTCGTATTGGACTCGTCAACTGGCTTTGGAAGGTTTTTTTCCTCCAAATTCTTTTTCATTTGGCATTTTTGTGGATGATTCGAATAAATACCAAGCTAATCTTTTTGCGCAAGGGAACTAGACAAAACATAGAAAATACAAAAATACTTGCAGATTACAACCTGTTTGATGTCTACTGAGGCTAGAAGGCTAGAGATTTCTGGAACTGCGCCATTCAAGCAGTCTGGAGTCTATGAGGTACAAATGGTAATCTGTGATTCCAGGCCATCAACTGAGGAAATTGTATCAAAACGACTCCGTGCACTATGGCAAGAAGGCTTTCATCTCCATGTAAAGGACACAAAATTCACACAAACATTGGGCTCTGATACCAATCCAATTCCGGATTCCGTGTTTAGATTATCATCGATTTGGATTATTGTTATAGATCAATTCTCTTCATTACATACTGTATTTGAGGTGCAAATTGCATCGTCCGAGGAATTTTCTGCACCAACACCTGAATCAGAAGCACCGGCACCAAAAAGAAAACGCGAAGTCGAAGTTGAAGAAAAACCATCACGCGGCGAACGCGGATCTCGTGGTCCATCTGGAATAGCAGGTGACAGGGGTGAAAAAGGCCCAACTGGTACAATGGGACCGCAAGGTGATAGAGGTCCAATTGGTACACAAGGCCCACCTGGAGTTCAAGGCGATAAAGGTGACAAAGGTCCTGTAGGTCCAATGGGTCCACTAGGAGACAAAGGCCCACAAGGTCCAATTGGTGACAAAGGATCATCTGGTCCGCAAGGCCCACAAGGTGAACGTGGAGAAAAAGGCGACAAGGGATTAACTGGAGATAAAGGCGATAAAGGCGACAAGGGATACCCTGGAGAAAAAGGAGACAAGGGCGATAAAGGATTAACTGGCGATAAAGGTGATAAAGGCGACAAGGGCCCACCGGGTCCACCTGGCGATAAAGGCGACAAGGGACCATTAGGAATTTCTGGCGATAAAGGTGTAACTGGCCCAATTGGTCCGCAAGGTGAGAAAGGTCCAACTGGAATTCAGGGCTCATCTGGAGACAAGGGTGTCATGGGTCCACTGGGCCCACAGGGTGACAAAGGCCCGACAGGTCCACTAGGCCCAGCAGGCGACAAAGGAGTTCAAGGTCCAATTGGCGAGCGTGGTCCGCGAGGAACGCAAGGCCCACCAGGCGACAAGGGTCCGATAGGCCCACCAGGCCCACAGGGAGACAAGGGCGCAAAAGGTCCACAAGGTGAAGTTGGCGATAAAGGTCCGCAAGGCCCACAAGGCCCTGCTGGAGAAAAAGGATTAACAGGTGTTCCAGGTCCGCAAGGCGAGCGTGGTCCAAGAGGCCCACAAGGCCCAGCCGGAGAAAAGGGACTAACTGGTCCAACCGGAATGCCAGGCGACAAGGGTCCATCTGGTCCGCAAGGTCCGCAAGGCGAGCCTGGTCAACAGGGACTTTCTGGCGAGCGTGGTCCACAAGGTCCACAAGGAATCCAAGGTCCGCAAGGCGAGCGTGGCCCATTAGGTCCAAAGGGTCCATCGGGTGACAAGGGTCCTATAGGCTCACAGGGTCCATCAGGTGACAAGGGTCCTAGAGGCCCACCGGGTCCACCAGGTCCACTAGGGGCAACTGGAATGTCAGATGAGCAAAAAGCATTATTCAAAGAATTGCTGGATGTTCTTACTGCAAAGAACATCATATCTACTGAAGAGCAGATAAAGCTGATGAGCTACCTGTACTGATATGAGCGAAGTAAAAAACAAGATCGATTTTAAAATGCTCGATCACGAAAGGATCGGCGGCGACTATGTATCATTCAAACTTGAAGATGGCGCACTGGTAAAAGTCAAAGTTGATCTGGACAGAGTTGGTATTGCAATCAATTACAAAAATCCCGACGGCACACCGCACTATGCAATTAATACATCAGTAAAAATTTCTGTTATTCCAAACGACAGAACATTTTCTGTTGAGAAAAATCTCAAAGACAAACAAGCGCCACCACCGGGCCAAATGTTTAGTTAGAAAAAGAGTTTTGCGTCAATTTCACAATTGACGCGTTACGACTTAACGTCGTTTCTTTGCTGCTGTCTTCTTTGTAGCTTTTCGTTTTGTTGCTTTGCGTTTTGGAGCTGCCTTTTTCTTTGGAGCTGCCTTTCGCTTAGCTGCTTTACGTTTAGTAGCCATTACAAAAAGTGCAGTTTGCTTGTTTTTCTATAGTAATA
Organism: Candidatus Nitrosotenuis sp.; assembly: GCA_046092065.1. Classification (GTDB taxonomy): domain Archaea; phylum Thermoproteota; class Nitrososphaeria; order Nitrososphaerales; family Nitrosopumilaceae; genus Nitrosotenuis. The sequence goes on from JBJTCW010000131.1 coordinate 8,879, forward strand.
CTAAACAAAATTACACCAACTGATTACATAATGTACACGGTTTTTTTGCAACAAAATTTTTTTCTGATCGCAAAAATTTCAATAAACACTTTCAGCTGACGGCCTTTTTCCTTGCAACCAGCTTGTGTGATTGCAAATTGTGCATTTGTACTGTCTTCTACGCTTGTAAGTTGCGTTCTTTGCAATGTACACAATGACTTGTTTTGTTTTGATCATGCAGTAATTGCACCAACGATTCTCAAAATCCTGATCCATTTTTTTCACTTAACGTATCTTTACTATCGTCAAAACATCTTCATCTTGCAGTACATGTTGTAATCCAACTCGTTGTCCACCAAACTTGACACTTTTGCCCCAAACCAATCCATAACGGAATTCTTTTTTCATGCTACGATGTAATTTGTTGCAGACATCTTCTACTGTGGAATTTCTTCGAATGATTAGTGGTTCTTTGAAATCTGTTTCTCCACCTTTTGGTCTCATGTACAATCTAATGAAATCAAGTTTTTCGTAGATTTTTTCTTTTAATGCTTCAATGTTGGAACCAGAATCTGCAGAAATTGGAATGACTTCGGATTTTACTTTGGTTCGCACTTCTTTGACGAACTTGGGGTCTACTAGGTCTACTTTGTTCAGTACCGTGATGGATTCTGCATAGCTTTTATCGCCAGTGAGGTGGTCTACTAGCTGCTCAGAGGTAATATCTTCGCGTATTACTACTCGTGCGCTGGTATAGCCATATACATTTAGTATTTCACGAACAAGTTTTTCAGGCATGGCTGTAAGCTTTACCTGCTGGGCTATGGCTACCCCGCCCAATCCTGCCTTTTCGATTACAATGTTTGGCGGCTTTTGATCCAGCCTGATTCCAATGTTGCCAAGCTCCACCCTTAGAACATTTTCGTGATACGGCTGAAAGACATCCAATACAAGAATGACCAGGTCTGCACTTCTAGCTACTGAGAGAATTCTTTTTCCCAGCCCCTTTCCTTTTGATGCGCCTTCGATAATTCCTGGCAAATCCAAGACTTGGATTCTTGCACCTCTGTATTCCATCATGCCAGGTACCACAGTTAGTGTTGTGAATTGATATGCAGCAACTGCAGAGCGCGAGCCTGTGAGCTTGTTAAGTAGAGTTGATTTTCCAACACTTGGCAATCCAATGAATACAACTGTTGCATCACCACTTCTTTTTACATCAAATCCATCAGACTCAGCTGAACAAGGCAACAGAGCACCACATTGGTTTGCTCAAAGCAAAAATCGCCAAGCTGAAAAGAGAACAGGAAACAGTCCAGACAAAAAAGACAGGAATCAGCTCCGATGGATTTGATGTAAAAAGAAGTGGTGATGCAACATTTGTATTCATTGGATTGGCAAGTGTTGGAAAATCAACTCTACTTAACAAGCTCACA
>JBJTCW010000132.1:0-2252 GCA_046092065.1 Candidatus Nitrosotenuis sp.
ACCTTGAAGAAGCTAGATCGCAAGAAGTCGAAGACTAAAACTTTATTCGGAATTATACCATACAAGTATAGTGCGAGCAGTCTGTCTCATTACAATTAAACCCGGAAAAACCGACAAGGTCCTAGAGTCACTGCACAAAAAGCGCAAGATTCCAAAGGAGATTTTACCAGTAACAGGTAGGGCGGACGTCTGCGTTCTATTACAAGGAACAATAGATGAAATCAACAACATGGTCATTGATTTTAAGAAAATCAAGGAAATCGTCACTACGGAAACCCTAATCGAAGTGGAGGTAAACATGGGATGGTAAAGGCAGTGATATTGGTCAAATCGCCAAAAAAGCTAATCGCCGCCAAGCTTGCAAAAATGCAGTACGTGTACAATTCATTTCCAGTATCAGGTCAGTTTGACGCCGTAGCCTTTGTCAAAGTCGATGATCTGTCCCAGATTCGTGAAGTCACCACCAAAATCCAGATGATTCCGGGGGTTGAACGAACCGAAACCATGATGGAAATACAATAACGGGGTTTGGATTCTACAACAAAGCATAAAGCATCGTATTGTATAGTCTTGCTGTGAATATCAAGCGCGTAGGCAATGTCATTTTGGCAGTCAAAGACTTGGACAAATCCCTAGCATTCTACCACGAACTGCTTGGTTTGCCAATCAAAAACCAAAGACGCACATGTATTGACCTTGGTCAAACAGGCGCGTGACTTAGTCTGCACCCAACATCAATAACTGCAGACCATTCTGCAAGCAATCTTGAAGGCGGAATAGTAGTGGGATTTCTAGTTGGAGACCTAAAGTCAGCCTTGGATGAGCTCAAATCTAAAAACGTTAGAGTTCATCGAGACGTGATGGATAGAGACGCAGGAAAAAATGCAATTGTCTTGGATCCAGACGGATACATGATTTCTCTGTTTGAGCCAAAATTCGAAGACTCTGACAAGCAATCAAAAGGCTACCACGGATTCGCTCCGGCCTAAACAACACTTTTTACTTTTCTTGTAATTTCTTCTATTGATTTTACGCTAGGATTTACGGAAACATAGTAGACCACTTTGCCTTTCGGAATGCAGATAATGTTTGCATTTTTGTGTTTTAATATCACATGATCTAATATGCCAAATGCCTTTGCTTGAGACTGGCGTAATGTCATCAGATTTGATACGATAAAGAACTCGTTTTTTGCAGATTCAGGTGACAATAACGGCTTGAGCCCTGGCTGGATTATTCCAGTCAGTGTTCTGCCAAACTCGTTAATTACGCCGGCATATCGAATTGATTTTGATATTGTGAGAATCTTTTGGCAGTCTTTTCTGTATTGAATGACGGATTCCTTCCATTTTTGTTCTGGTGTTTTCAATGATTACTAGTTCAGTTCTAAAGTTAAAAAGAGTTCGTCTAAACTTTTTTGTTCTTGAATGATTCTATTCGCTTTTTGAGCTCTGCATTTTCCAGTCGTAGCTTGTCCAATTCTTGCTTGTCTGCATAGTCTGTTGCCATTTTGTGAGATAGCGGGTGGCCTGGAGAAAACATTGATGAGCTCATATCCATTAGTCCGGATGCATGCTTTAGGTACATTTTGTTAAAGTCGTTTATCTTTCCAGTAAATCCAGGATTGTCTGCAATCATTTTCTCTTTTAGCTTGGCAGGGCCCATTGGAGCTGCCATTCCTGGTGGATATCTCAGTGGTGCAAATGGGCTCAGGCTGAATCCTAATGGATAGCCATGCATTTCCATAAACGCCTTGATTTGGGTCTCTTCCATGGTTTTTTGCTATCTGAAACAGTATTTTTGCTTTGGCATTAGGCGTGAGATATACTGCAATGTCGAGTGCCAGTCATTTTTTATCAAATTGAGCTGATCGCAGATCCTTATAGCGATCAGAGATCGGAGGCCAGACATGAAGTTAAAGCACTGCATCAAGTGCAAAAAAAACATCAGCATGGGCGAGCTACACAAAATTGTAATGTATGTAGTTGCGGAAAAATTCACAGACCATCATTATGAGCACATCGAGTGCCCCGACAATTTTACCGTCTAGTCAATGTGAATCCAGACTGGATATAGAGCACCATCATCTCTGTGGTATTTCCATTCGTTGTTCTTCCAGACTACCTTTTCAAATCCATGTTGAATAGTAGGATGAATCCTGGTATACACATCATCGCCGATTAGAATTTGGTTTGCCTTTGCCATGGATTGGATTTTTGCTGCAATGTTCATAACAGGGCCCAGGATATCGA